>JAUIKB010000760.1 GCA_030430975.1 Polyangia bacterium | reverse complement strand
GATCCCAAGATGGTCGAGCAACAAGGAGGCGGCCTCCACCTGATCCGCCGCGGACACGGCGGGGAATTTCGAGCCCCATGGTTTGCCCGTTTCGGGACAAATGCTGGCGGGTCCTGTGCTGCCGTAGCAACCGCCGAGGTAGTTCGGACAAACGATGAAGTAGCGGTCCGTATCGAAGGCCTTCCCGGGGCCGACCATGTCGTCCCACCAGCCGGCGTGGAGCTCCGGCTGCCACAGCCCGCCCACCCCCTCGACTTCGGGGTTGAAACCCGCCGCATGGTGCGAGCCCGAGAGCGCGTGAAACAACAGGATCGCGTTGTCCTTGGCGGCGAGGCGACACGGCTCGCCGAACAGATCGATCCAGTTTCCGTAGTTGTTCCAGCCGTTTTCGCCGTAGCTTTGGTGAGTGATTTCTTGGCGTTCGCCGCTGGGTTTCATGAAGGTGCGGCGGCTCGGAAGCGGGCCGCCGCACCTTCTCGGCAGGACTACTCGCGATTGGCGCGATGCTGCTCCAACCGGCGTCGGGTCGCATCGCGCGATGCGGATTGGGCTTCGCGCAGCTGCCATTCCTCGTGGGCTTCGCTCCCAGGCGTTGGCGGGATGATCTTGGCCGCGCCCTCAATGAAGCTCAGGTACTGGTGATACTCCGTGTACGTACCTTCAGTCGTGGTGGTCTGATAGTTCCACGTGGTGCCCTGCAAGAACGTGTCGAGGTGATGGTCGCCTAGACGGTCGACGACCAGACCACCGATCTTGGGGAAAACGTCCATCGCAACGTTGTAGATAGTTCCGGCGTTGTTTGTGACGATGCCTTCGACCGCCCACAGGTTGCTGCCCGTACCGAAGCGTTCGACGAGCATGCCGCTGGTGATGACCGGGGCTAGCGGGTGAGGCACCGCTTGCGGGCGTGCTAGACCGCCAAACGTGACGTCGATCGTCGCGATCTCCGAGACGTTCACCATGCTGGGTGCGAATCCGTTCGAGTAGTAGGCGCCGTATCCGCCCGGGGGCATGCAAGCTGTCGACAGCGTGCCTGACGTTTGGTGAGCTTCGGCGGCGGAGTACGCCTTGAACGAGGCCAAGGACGTGCCGGACGCGTTGCGGAAGTCGATCACCACCTCGACCAAGCATAGCGGTGCTGCGCTGTCGTTACGCGTCTCGCCGTACCACTCCTGGAAGTACTCGCTGCCGCTGACGTCTTGCTTGAAGTTGCTGCTGGAGAAAAAGATCTTATCGGTGTCGCCCTGGTACGAGAAGTTGAACGTGCCGGGGGTGTTGGACTGCGTCATCTCCGGTTCGCCGCCACCAGATCCGCCTGCTCCGGTTCCGCCCGCGCCGCCGCCACCGGTTCCGCCGGTCGTGGTCCCGCCGGTTCCGCCGCCGGTCGTGCCGCCCGGCCCCGTTCCGCCGGTCGTGGTCCCGCCGGTTCCGCCGCCGGTCGTGCCGCCCGGCCCCGTTCCGCCGGTCGTGGTCCCGCCGGTTCCGCCTGTCCCGCCACCGGCCGAGCCGCCGGTTGTCCCGCCCGGACCGCTGCCTGCGTCGCTGCTCGCGCATCCGACCAGCGCGGTGAGAAGCGCTCCGCCCATAAGAATGTGAAGTGTGTGCATGTCAATTTCCTTTCAGCCGACCAGGCTACAGCCGCCGGCTCAGCGAGCAAAGAACTAACCCACTCAGGTGGAGCTTTGTGGGAAGTTAACCGCAGTTAGATGCGTCAAATCCGCACAGACGGTGCGCCGTGCTTGCGAGTTCGGCGCCGCCGCTAGGTCACGTGTCACGTGTCACGTGAAAGAGTCACGGCTACCCACTGGTAGTCACATTGTGGTAGGGCGCAGCCGCGGTGTGTCGGTGATATCCGCGGGCGGCTCGCCGGGAGTGACAACGGCTGCTGAGCTCGGCGGCACTTTGAACGCCCGGCGCTGGTAGGGTGGCGCCGTGACGGCTTCGAAACAGAGCGCCGGAGAATGGACCGTGCGCCCGATCGGCACCGTGTTCAGCGGCCTGGCTGAACGCGCCGACGCGCCTCAACAGCCGACCGGCGCCCCGGATGCTCCGGGGCGGGTGCGGCTCGTCGACGAGCCCTGGGTGCATGAGGCGCTGCAGGACCTCGACAGGTTCCGAGTAATTTGGCTCGTGGTGTGGTTCGACCGCAATCACGGCTTCAAGCCGCTCGTGACGCCGCCGCGCACCCCGAAACAGCGACGTGGGGTTTTCGCGACGCGCTCGCCTTATCGTCCCAACCCGATCGGACTCAGCGCGGTCGAACTGGTCGAGCGGCGCGGACTCGAGATCGTCATCCGTGGTCACGATCTCTTGGACGGTACGCCCGTTCTCGATATCAAGCCGTACATCGCCTACGCCGATGCGCGTCCTGATGCCGGCAATGGATGGCTCGATGATGTCGATGATGCGCTGGGAACGCTGGGGTACGCGGTGTTTTGGAATGAGCGCGCGGCCGCCCAGGCGACGTGGATTCACGCTCAGCTCGGACTGGATCTAAGACGCCACGCGACGCGCGAGCTGTCGATGGGACCCGACCCCCACCCGTATCGACGCATCCAGCGGAAAGAGGGCTACCGACAGCTAGCGATTCGCGACTGGCGCGTGCGTTTCGAACACAGTGGGGCGACTGTTTTCGTGACGGAATTGCGGTCGGGCTATCGGGATGGAGTCTTGAACGGGGTCGAGCCAGACGCAGCGGACCCGCGGGTGCTGGAGCTACATCGCCGGTTTCGTGGTACGCATTTCCCATGACCCGCCCCGTCGATCGTCGTCAGGCACTATCCATTCTCGGCAGTGGGCTGTTGCTCGCGTGCGGTTCCGAGTCCAGCACCGGGGACAGTCCCGGAGGCCAGGGTGGGGCGTCGGGATCGGGCGCTGGCGGGTCGAGCGGCGGCTCGGGCGGTACATCGTCCGGTGGTTCGGGATCCGGTGGCACAGCGGGATCGACTGGCGGTTCGGCGGGCTCCGCGTCTGGCGGCGCCGGTGGATCCGTGAGCGGCTCCGGAAGCATCGACGACCCGTTGAGTCCCGACGATTTCGGCGCCTCGTGTGCGCTGACGCCAACGGCAGGTGCGGGGCCGTATTACTTCGATCCGATGCAGGTTCGCGTCGATGTGACCGAGGGCAAGCCGGGTGCACCCATGCAGCTGGGCTTTCGCGTGCTCGACGAGAACTGCGAACCCATCGATGGCGCGATGGTGGATATCTGGCAGTGCGACGCTCAGGGCTACTACGCTGGGTTTCCGTTTGCCGATCCGGATCAAGGCGTTCCGCCGAATCCCGTGCCGGACACGAGTGAGACGTTTCTGCGTGGCATTCAGGCGACCGACGCCGACGGCATCGCTACGTTTCGGACTATCTATCCGGGCTTCTATCGTATTCGCACCGTTCACATTCATGTGAAGGTTCACCTGGCGAACAACGAGTTGCTCACGACCCAGGTCTACTTCGACGACGTGTTCAGCGACACGATCTATACGCAGACGCCGTACCAAGGCCGCGCTCCGCGTTCGGTTCTCAATGGAGGCGACGGGGGCTACTCAAAGGAAGCCGAGCTTGAGCTAAAGCAGCTGAGCGACGGGGTGCGAGCGACACTGGCGATCGTCGTGACCCGCTAGCCGAACCGAAGGTGCCGGGGCTTCGCTGGACGCCGGCGCGTTTCTGCGAGAGACCGTCGGCATGTTGAAGCGGTTCGCAGGTTGCGTGTGCTTGGTTTGCATATCGGTCTACGGGTGTAAGAACGAGACGCCGACGCCGACGCGGTCTCTGGCAGCCAGCGCAGCATCGGCCACTGCTGCCGTCGCGTCCGCGAACTCCTCGGCCGTCGGAGCGTCTGCGAGCGGCTCGCCTAGCGCTTCGCGGCCCGGCATCGATCCCGACAAGATCGCCCTGGT
>JAUIKB010000759.1 GCA_030430975.1 Polyangia bacterium | reverse complement strand
GGGCGCAGATGTACGGCGCGTATTTCGACCATGTGCGACCGGATCCGGCAGGCGTTGCGCTTGAGGTCGATTTTAACCCCCAGACGTTTCGTGACAGCCGTGCACTGGCGAAGCTGAACCCGAACCTGCTGATCGCGCATTTCGTGACGCCCGACCATCAGGCTCACGCCTATACGGTGCCGTCGAAGCGCTACACCGATCACATTCGCGGCTACGACCGCGATCTGGCTCAATTCATCGGGGAGTTCAGCGACGACTGGACCGTCATCGTCACGAGTGACCACGGGGCGGCTGACAGCGGCACGCACGGCACCGACGAACCGATTCAGCGGCGCTCGCCGGTCTACGCGTTCGGCCCCGGTATCCGGATGGCACATCCCAAGCAGCGGCTCGACCAGGTCGACGTGCCGGCGACGCTCGCGGTGCTGCTGGGAATCGCGCCGCCGGCGCATTCAAGAGGTCACGTGCTGACCGATCTGATCGATCTTCCAGCCAAGACGCTCGCCGACGTCGCCTGTGCCAACGCCGAAGCGGTGACCGCCTACGGAGCCGCGAGCTTCGGCGAGGAAGAGGTGGCTCCGGCGCACAAACGCATGCGCGTCTGTAGCGACGCAGCCGACGCGACGAGCAAGCTGGTAGGCGCCGAACGGGCGGTGCGCGAAGTCGACCGAGTGGTGGCGAGCCACACCGGCTTGGCGTCCCGGGGCGCGTTAGTAGTAACTCTGCTCACCATCGCGTTGACGGTCCTGCTGAGCCTGTGGGTGTTCGGCAAAGGAGTGGTGTGGGTGCTGCCCGGCGCTGCGCTGCTGGGTGCGTGGGCGACGTGGCTCACCTACTTTGTCGAGCGTCTGCCTGGGCAGTGGCCCAACGCGGCGCGCGGAGCGATCTTCGTCGCGACCAATCTGGTGGCGCTCGTCATCCTGTTCACGCCCGCCCTCTGGGTTCGGTTCGCGCACCGACGCCGCATCCTCGCGCTGTTGCTCGTTCCGGGGATGCTCATCGCTTGCTATACCGCCAATACTCAGCCTGAATCATTCGTCGCAGTCGCCATTGTGGGACTAGTGGCAATGCTTAAGGGCCCGGTTGACGGAGACACCGGGCGCTTGTGGCATCGTCCGCGGTTGCACGTGGATCGCATGACGTTCGGGTATTTTCTCCTCGGTCTGTTCGTTATTCATTTTCCGGGTGTGAAGGCTGGCGAGCACTATCCGATCTGGATCGCGCGCAATAAGACGGCCATGCTAATCGTCGGAATCGGGCTGCTTGCCGTATGGGCCATCGCGCGCTATCGACCGGCCCACCCGCTCCACCAGACTGTGCGCACCGGCGCTGTGGTCGGGGGGTTCGCGGTGGCCTTAGTCGGTTTCATCGTGTATCGGTGGCTTCCGCCTGTGCTCGGTCGCGGGCTGCTGCTTGTGTATCTGGCATCAGCTGCGGCGCTGTATTGGCGCGGCAAGGGCGAGCTAGCGCTGCTCGCGACCCTCGCGGCGTATGGCCTCATTTCGCGCCCCCAAGAGGTCGTGCCGCTGGGCGGTGCGATGCTCGTCGCCCAGTCCGTTGGCAAAAGCTGGGGTAAGCAGCGACGCGGCGCAACGGCCGTCGCGTGGTCTTACGGCCAAGTGTTGATGTTTGCCGCGTTCGGCTTCGGGTTGATGTTCGTGTTACGCGTCGGCATCAGCGGGCACCTCGACCTCGGGAGCATGGACTTCGCCGCGGGCGCCTTTGGCGACAAAGACGTGTCGTTCGGACTCGTCGGCTCGGCGCTCGTGTTGAAGTACCTGCTGGCCGATCTGCTGGTGCTGGTTCTCGTGCTGGCGCCCCTCGCGCAGACCGTACGCGAGACGGCGATTCGCGCGTTGTTTGTAACGGAAGCGGTTCGGGCGGCGATGCTGACCTGCTTGTTGTATTTCTGCGGAGGCAGCTACTGGACGGCGCAGCGAGTACTCGGTGACGGGCCGTTCGCCCTGATTCCGCTGATAGCGTGCGGGCTCGTCTGGGTTGGAATTCGTGTTCGGGTCGATCACAGCGCGCACGTTACGTCGAGCGTCCAGCCGGCCTGACCGAATTCAGACAACGCTCAGACTCCGTTCAGGCGAGCGGTTGCACCCGTTCCTAGGTTGACCGTTAGGCGCGCCTGGTTGTCGCGCCCGACGTCCTTTTACGGAACTGGAGGGTTCTCAATGCATTTTCGCTCGCTTCACTTGGTTCGATTCATCGGTGCTACTGCGGCCGTCGCCGCCCTTGCAGGCTGCTCGGCTGAGCTGCGAGTCGGGGGATCCTCTGACGGCGGCGCTGGTGGGGGCGCGGGAGAGGGTGGCGCCGCGGGTAGTGGTGCCATGGGCGGTTCCGGCGGCGGTTCAGGTGCCGGAGCCAGCGGCGGTACGGCCGGCGCCGCCGGTGACGTCCTGACCGTCGATGACTCTGTCGCCAATCCGGAGAAGGAAGTCGCGGGCTGGACCGACGGCGAGACGCGCGGGGTGTCGGCGATGATCGGGCCGAAGGGCAACCTGATGCGCTTCATCGACAACGAGCTGTTCGTTGCGACGAAGAATCAGGCCGAGCTGGATGGGCTGGTCGCGCGCTGGAACGGCGAGGTGATTCACAGCTTTGACCTGAGCGAATACGGCGATGGATACAGCTTCCACATCGTCAAGATCAGCGCCGATGGTGCGGACCGAACAGAGCTGGTCAACGCGCTCGAGACCGCAGCGGAGCTCGGCGCTGGCGAAGGCTATCGCGTGTCCAGCGATGCTGGAGCCGACACACTGGCGGCATATGTCGCTGAAGTGAAGTCGGGCGTGGCGGCGTTCCCGAACTTCCTAATGACGAACGATGCGGTCATGGACCGAACCACCTCCGAGGCCGAAACCGCCAGCGGAAACTTCAGCGGCGAATTCTCAAGCAACGCGTTCGAATGGCCATACATGAGTCGGGGCAGCGCGCAGGATACCGGCGTAGCAGAAGCGTGGCGTGTCCTTGAGGCCAACGGTCGTCACACCGAGCGCGTCCGCGTGATGGTGCTAGACGGTGGCTTCAAGCAGACGACCGATCTACCGGACGATACGACGCTGGCCACGAATACCAGCTACGACGTGCAAAACGTCGGCGAGTGTAGTGGCAATCCATGTCCCTGGCACGGCACCGACGTCGTGCGCGCGCTGGCGGGCAAAGCGGACAATGGCTTTGGAGCGGCCGGGTCTGGAGCGCCCGTTGCCCGTCCTCACTTGATCCAAGCGCCGGCGTTCGATGTGTTCGGCTACATGCGGTACGTCCTGGATATCGTGACCGGCGCCTTCGCGCTCGACGCGCGGATCGTCAACATCAGCGCATCGACGACGATCGACCAGTGGGTTTGCGACTTCTCCGTCGTTGGCTGCACCGCCCTGCACGCGCTCGGAGCGTCGCTGCGGGCGGCGAATATTCTCGTCGTCGCTTCGGCGGGCAACGACGAGACGCGCGATCTCGACAGTGGGGACATGACCATTCCTTGCGAGATGAGCGGCACCCTGTGCGTGGGCGGGTTGGCGTGGGATTCTCGCAACGTATCGCCCGATGCGACCTACTCGTCTGGTCGCGAGAACGGTTCGATCGACGTGCATGCGCCGTTCTCCGTCTGGGTCGGTCCGGAACCGGACGGTGACTTGACCGAGAACGTCGCCACGCTCTTCAGCGGCACCAGCGCATCGGCGCCGTTCGTAGCCGGCGTAGCCGCCTTGGTTCGCGCCGCCGACCCAAGCTTGGACGCAAACGCTATCGAACAGATCATCAAGGACACCGCCCACCGCGGCGGTCCAACGCAGGCGTACAGCCGCATCAACGCCTACGGCGCCGTCAGTCAGGCTCTGGGCGGCGCGGTGCCGGCATTCATCCGTATCGACTCGCCGCTGGACGGC
>JAUIKB010000758.1 GCA_030430975.1 Polyangia bacterium | reverse complement strand
CAGCTGGACGCAGTGGTCAAGCGCATATTCGCGCGCTACCTAGAGGACGATCTGCCGCTCCCGTTTGTGTATCCAACGCCGAGCGGCGGCTTGAGTGCCGAGTGGTCGTTCGGCACCGCAGAAGTTACAGCAGAAATCGACCTCCCGACTGGCGCGACTGAGGTGGATGCGCTCAATACTGTCACCGGCGCGGGTCGAAACTTGACGCTGAACGTGCTCGACGATTCAGGTATCTCGACGCTTGTCGAACTCGTTCACAACTTCCAGAAGGCGAGTCTGGGTTGACCGCCGCGCGGCGTGCGTTGACGGACCCGAATGAGTTGCTCTATCGGCAGGTCCATCCGCAGTTCATCCAAAAGGGCCGGGTGAGTAGTCAGGCGTTTCGCCCCACCCCCAAGGACGACGGGGAGTTGTCCGTGAGCCAGGGATCTAGGACGAGCCCGGAGCAGGCGTATCAGCTGTACACGCAGCAACGAGAGCTCCATTCAGCCGGAACCTGGAGCATCTCTGTCGGTCAGTGCATGTCGCTTGATCTAGAGGTGTTCGCCGACCCTCTGACGACCCCGATCGTGGACGAGGCCCACGCGGTTGTCTGCTTCCGAGGCCTTGCAACGAAGAAAATCCAGCGATTGAGCAAGCAGCTATCAGCGTTCGCCCAGGGGCGCGGCTGTCAGTTCGCGCCACGATGAAAGCCGGCAGGCGGTGGACCATCAACGCGATGGCGTGGGCCAAGTCGTCATGGATCACTTCAATGTCGCTGTGGTGTCAGGACTCGCCGAAGCGCCCGCATCAAGCGTCGGCGGGACCCCCGCAACGATTCGGCTCGGTTCGGCGGTCAAGAACTGGGGCCGCGGAGCCAGTCTGGATGATGTGTATCAGCTGATATCCACATTCGGAAGTCACCGCCGTCGATGGTGCTGCCATCGTCGATGAACTCGGCAGCGCCGGGCTCGTCCGTAAACGTGCGTACCCAAACGTCGACAGTTGTCTGTCGGCCGAGGTCCGCAATCACGTGGAGCAGATTCTTGTCGCCGGTATCGAGTTGAACCAACGGGGCGCTGCGCAGCCGATTGAGTAGGAAGTAGTAGGGCCTCGACCGCTTCGGGAGCAGGAGGTGACGGTTCAGCGGAGCGGCTAGCCGTGAACGAATTGCGACCAGCGCTCGATCGTCTGGGAATCGGCCTGAGCTTGAGCACGGGTCTCGCTTGGGCTCGAGGTGTTGCTTCATCTCCGCGTGGACGACGCCCAAGTCGAGACCGGTTTCCCGAAGGATGGTCTCGCGTTGCTGACGCCACGGGCTGTTGCTGGCATCCGGCCAGGGGTTGCAGGTTCGCCATTCGTCCGTTAGTGCGGTCAGAGTCGCCGGTTGTTCGACGTCGTGGTGAGGTTTAAGCGCCGCTGCGATCGCCGCCACGTCGGGTCCAACGGCGTAGATCCGCTTGCCGTGTGTCCAGACTACGGTTTCGTCGCTCCAACCCAGGGCGGCGCGCATCGCGGTTTTCGCGCGCGTGCTGTCTGAGTGGTAGTCAATAAAGAAGCGCGCAGGCGGAGCACCAAAGCGCAGTCGTCTGAAAAGCCAAACGGCGTCGATTTCGTATGAAGGAATCTCGCCTCGAGTCGTGGCGCGGGCGGCTGCGGTCGCGATGTCTCGCAGCACCGCCGGGTGGTCCTCAACCAGCCTCCTTAAGTCGGGATTGCGTTCAATGAACCGGCGCTTGAAGGCGTACCGATCGTGCTCGGCGTGGATGTCAGGATTTGGGAGGAGGCTCGTTTCAAGAGGGAGCTCTGCAGCAACCAACACCTCGGTTAGGGCCGCGTCCGGAATCAGCGGCGTCTGGCCCGACCACAACGGCGGGGGCGGCGCAGCAGGTAGGGGTACGGTTTCAGGCGCGGTTGTCAGCGTGAAGCCGCGCGGATGGGCAGTCAGTTGCGAGACATCGACGCCCGCACCATCGAAGAACAGTCGGTCCGTGTCGTCGCTCAGAACGACGATGGCGTGTCGATGCCGTCGTGCCTCGTCGCGCAGTTCCTCGCGACCCGCGCCGGAGAGGCAAGCGATCGCATAGGAACCCAGTTCTTGGCCGCGTCGAAGCAAGTATTCGCGCTGAGCATCGGGCAATTTGGAGTCGAGGACCAACACGGGTTGGTCACGCAGCCTATTCAGCTGGGATGGTTTCAAGTCAAGTTCTACCGCGAGTGCATCGGTGCGCGGCGGCGCTTTGAAGAAGAAAGCGTCACCATCCAAGTCGCCCGTCAGCAGTTTTGACAGCTTCTGCTCGACCGTCTTGAACTGGACGCCATCCCCAGCTTCTTGAAGGCGAGTATGAATCGCAGACGCGAGAGACTTGTTGCTGCCGTGTTTCGTTTCGATTTGGGCACGGATGTGCTCGACCAATGTTGTCATGGAACCTCCGCTACGGATCTAGCTTGCTGGCAACGCGAACGCCCGACGGCTCAGGTTGCTGGAAGTAGAACGCTGCCCTGGAACCGCTGCTTCCCGTGTGGCCCCGGTTTGCCGGCACACGCTCGAGTCGAGTAGATCGGCTGATCGGCGGCGTACGATCGTTGTATCCTCCGAAGCGGTGACCAACGCAGCCCCAGCCAGCGCGCTGCTCATGCGCGACCTACGCAAGACCGTCAAGAACAGCGGACTGGTTTTCTGGCTCGACGCCGGCGGTCATTACTCGGAATTTGCTGCAAAGCTCGGGGACGATCCGAAGGCGTTTCCGTATCCGGTCATCCGCTTCGACGGCAGCTTCTTGGAGTTGATGTTCGCGTTGGAGGAACACGGCAACGGTCTTCGCCCGGATCACGTCTTGGTGCACATGCCGGGCTTCAATACCGACACCATCGCCGACACGCCGGTGTACGAACTGTATAAGGCGGGCCACAAACACGACTACGCGTTGGCGACACTCGTGACCGAAGCCGGCACGGGCATCCTACGCCCTGACGACCTGAAAGCGCTGCTGTCGCAAAAAGACCTAACGCTTGCGGGCGCGGACGCGGCACTGGATTCGGCGCAGAACGATGATCAGAATCATTTCCGGATCGGAATCGAGAGCCGTGGTTCCGAGAGTGTCCTGGTCGACCTGTTCACTCCCGGTTCGAGGCTGCTGGCTGATCTGTCCGATCCGGCCAACCTCAAAGAGTTCCAGAGCTACTTGCACGTCGCCCTTGGGCTCGATTCGGCGTTGTGGCTACCGTTCATCGGGCGTGCTGTTGCGCGGACCGAGGGTCCAGGTAGCGTCGATGAGCTGCCGTACGTCGTCGCTACATGGCTGATGGCGGTCGAATTCGTGATGGACCTCGCCGAGCCGGCAAAGCTCGAAGAGCTGCACCCGATTCGTGAATTGCAGAAGCCACTGATCGGTGCGTGTCGTGGGCTGGTGGCGTGCTTGCGCGATCGCTTCGCGGACGACTACCGGGAGTTCGCCGGGACGTTCGAGGCGATGCTGCTGGATCATCATGAGGACCACGATGCCGACGCGCTGGGGACGATCGACACCTTCCGATTTGAGGAGGCCGTCATTCGTCGGAGCGCGCTCGACGACCTCAAGACCGGCGACTGGCAGCACGCGTTGCGCTTCGCGCGCGATCGCCACCCGGAGGCGTGCTTTTGGGTCAAGCATGACAAACGCCTCGAACGGACGTGGCGGCTGATCGCGGCCGCGGCGGACGTCGGCCAGGCGATTTCAGCAGCGCACCAAGGAGTCGCTGACTGTGCGTCGTTGGAGGAGGCCTGTAATCGCTACCGCGACACCTTGTACCAGGTCGATCGGACGCATCGAGACTTCGAGCAGCTCTTCCACGCGTTGCACAGCATCGACTTGGAAGACGATGCGTCGCTGCGTGACGTGCGCGCCAAGCTTTGGAAGCAGTATCGGAATTGGG
>JAUIKB010000757.1 GCA_030430975.1 Polyangia bacterium | reverse complement strand
GATCGACGTGAGTTTTTTTACCCACTTGAAATAGCGGTTGTTTCGATCGTAACCGCTGCGCCACAGGTCCTCGCGATTGGCAGGATCGTTGCCGCCTGAAAAGCCTTGCTCGGTCCCGTAGTAGAGGCACGGGATGCCGTCCTCGGCGAACAGGAACAACAGCGCGTTTTCGAGCGCCTCCGGGTCCTTGCGATAGAAACGAAACCGCGCGACGTCGTGGTTGTCGATGAAGTTGACGAGCGCCTTGTTCGGCGGAATGCCGATACCACCCGGGTGCGCTTTGGTGCCGTAATTGCCCATGTCGTCCGCGCGCTGGGAGAACAGCTGCTGGATGCGATCGGTGCCCATGCCGTTTTGGAACACGTCGCGATACACGGTGAAGTGCTGGGGGAAGTAAAAGACGCTGTCGACTTCGTTGTCGAAGGTGTAGCTGCCGACCAGCTCGTCGTTGCCGTCGAACGCCTCCCCGAACATGAAGAAGTTCTTCTTGCCCATCTTGGCGAGCCGACTGCGTACGGCGGGCGCGAATACCTGCCAAAACTCGTGCTCGACGTGCTTGAGCGTGTCGATCCGGAAGCCGTCTAGGTCCGTTAGCTCGACCCAGCGCACGAACACATCGACCATCGCCTTTTGCACGTCCTTGTCGAGCGTGTTGATGTCCTTCAAGCCGCCGGGGAAGTCGCCCTTCTCCGTCTGGTCGCGCTGATCGAAGTCGTAGACCTTACCGCGCCGGTTGTAGGCCTTGGGTTTTTGGAAGATCTTGGGGTTCGGCGGCAGGTGATTCGTCGCCGGATCGTACTGGAAGTAGATCGGCGCCGGTCCCGCCTCGCCCAGCGACGTGAATGCTTGAACGCCGCGTGGATCGTAGTCCGGATCGTACTCATTGATGAACGTTACGGGTTCACCCGGCTTGTTTGTCTCGACCCGCTCGTCGGGCTGACCGTTTAGGTTAATATCGTAGTAGAAAACCTGGCCCAGATGATTGGTCACGATGTCCAGGATCACCTTGATGCCCTTGTCGTGCGCCGCGTCCACCATGCGGCGCAGACTGATCAGGTTGCCGAAGTGCGGGTTGAGCTGCGTCAAGTCCTGAGCCCAGTAGCCGTGGTAGCCGTCAACGCCTGCGTCGGTCTCGACGTTCTTGATGATCGGGCTGATCCACAGCGCCGTCACGCCCAAGTCGGAAAGATAGTCGAGGTTATCCTCAACGCCGCGCCAGTCGCCACCGTGATAGCGCGCCGGCGCGCTGAGCTGCACGCGGTAGTCGTTGCCCACGTCGCCGTTGGCGAATCGATCGACGAGCAGCTGGTACACCACCTCGTCGCGCCAGTCGGTGACGTGCGTCGAGACCGAACGCTCGCCCTCCAAGCCCTCGAAGTCGGTGCACGCCACTGACTGAAGAGCGCAGCCAAGGACGGCCGCCTTGAGCCACGCACCGCGACGGTTCGGAGTCGTTCGCATCTTGTTCACCGTTACCTAGAAACCGTAGCTCGTCGAGTTGAACCACCACTCGGCGCCGATGCCGAAGAACTGCTCGGTCTTGCGACGCGAGAACACATCGTCGTTCGGATACAGGCTGCGAGCTGCGTCGTTGCGCTGAGTCATCGCCCATATCAAGCGGATGTGCGGCCTCTTGAAGCTGCCACGGCCGGACGGCGACAGAAACGGCATCACCCCGAACTTGAACGCGCTGGGCTCGAGCGGATCGAGCGTGTTGACGTCCAGCACGGCTCGCTGCTGCGACTGCACGGAGCCTTCGACGCCCAGCCCGAAGTGATCGGTGAAGTACACCTGCGGGCGCACGACGAAGATGCCCTCGTCGACGTTGTCGAAATCGAACTTCTCCGGGGACGCGGAGCGAAACGACCGGAAGTAGGCGCCCGCCAGCACCGCGACCGGACCGTATTCGACATTGGCGGACATGCCGAGCAGCGTCTCGCTCGCGCCCTCGGCGGTGCGCAGGTCGTTCTGCGGCAGCGGCGTGCCGAACTCACCGTACGCGGCCAGGTCCGTCGCGTGCCGCGCGAACAGGTTCACGAACGTGTCGCGCTCGCCCTTGTAGATACCGAACTGCGCGCCGATCACGTACCCGCTGTCGCCGGGCAGATCCTCGACCACGCCGGGCTCTTCCTCGCGTTCACCCGACGGCAGGCGATGCACCTCGCCGTACAGTACGCCCTTGAGTCCGCCCTTCTCGCCGATCACTGGAAACGTGCTCGCCAGCTTGAAGCTGCTGATCACCCGCGGGCGATTTAGCAGCGGGACGATCTGCACGCCGGGCTGATTCTGCGGAGCGACACGCGGAACGTCCTGGGCCTGAAACGGCGAATCGATGCGGTTCATGCCGAGGTGCCAGGCCACGTAGGCTCGGTCTTCCCAGAAGTTGAACCGCACGCCGCCGCCTAGCGTGTTCAGGTTGTCTAGGGGCCAGAAGTTGAGCAGATAGATATCGTCGCCACGATACATCCGTGAGCCGGCCCAGATCGCCAGGTCCTCGTGGAAAATCCCGGACTCCTCGACGAATAGGTTGCGCAGCGCCAGCGTTGCATCGAACTGGCCGGACTCGTGAAAGAACGGCTCGCCGATCGCCAGGGTCGACACGATACGCGTCTTGACGCCGCCGTCCCAGTAGTCGAACCGCGTGAGCTCTAGCTCGGAATAGCTTCCCTCATCGATGCGCGACCCGTAGGCGACGATGTCGGCTTCGCGCCCGCGACCACCACGCCCATCCGATGACGCCACGATGCGGCCATACGATCCGAATCGAAAGCCGCTTTGCTCTACCGGCTGACACGGCGCGCCGCCGTAGCCGGTTCCCGGCATGCAGCCCGGAGCCGGCATCAAGCTGGGGGGACCGCCGGCAGGCTGGTCAGGATTCATGCTCTTGGGGATCACACCGCCGGGCACGGCCACCGGATTGCTCTTGCGAGTGGAGCCGCTGGGCGTCGACTTGTGCGCTCGAACCTGCGGGGCGGGTTCGTCCTTGAGCTCGATTTTGGGTTCGGGTTCGGGTTCGGGTTCGGGCTCGGGCTCGGGTTCGGGTTCCGGCTCGGGCTCGGGCTCGGGAGCCGGCGGAGGATCGGCGGGCTGGGCCCGGCTCGGCGCCGCGTGGATCACCACGGCCGCCGCTAATGCCCCAACGAGCACGGTCCGAATCGCCAGTCGATGCCTCATATCCCCCCCGGGGCCTACATCAGGGCCCTTCGGCCAGCAATCGTGGACGGCCGCCAAACCGCGGCGTTTCCATCCGCACCGAAACCCTGAACAGACGCCACCGCCCGCCCCTCGCCCGCGTGCGACCATCCGCCGCTCTTGCGGCACTGCCGAAAACCGGTAAGGTCCCGACGCCCATGGACCTCGAAAACGGACTCGTGAACCTCGCCGCAATCGTCGGCCTGATCGTCATCTGCATCAGCACCATCCCGGTGATGTTCCTGTTGGCACCGGGCGGCGAAACGGCCGAGCCGCCCGACGACGCGCACTGAAAGACACCGCGCGACGTGGACGAGCCTGCTGCCGTCCGCTAGACCTGCGCTCGGCTGCAAATCGATTGCGCCACCGGAGGCGACATGCGCACTCGAAGTCTGTTCCCACTCATCGCGGCGTGCGCTGCGATCGCCCCTGACGCAGCGGCGGACGCCGCTCCCCATCGCTCTGCTACGGAAGTCGTTACATCGAACGGGCACTCGGTGGCGATCTACGACGTGCCGTCACGACGCATCGCCACGTTTCTCGAGCACCCCTATCATCAGCTCAGCAACGGAGCCGTCACGCGTGACTTCGCGTTCGACATGTACTCGGGGATCCGGGATGGCGTAGCTGGCACACCCGGACAGTGGCTCACCGACGTCGCTCCGACCAGTGTCGCCTACGAGATCGGCACCGGTATTATCGTCGTC
>JAUIKB010000756.1 GCA_030430975.1 Polyangia bacterium | reverse complement strand
CCTGCGCGGTGCCGACTTCAGTTCCGCTGGCCAACCGTAGTTTCGGCGGCTGGCCCTTGGCGTGGCAGGAAGCACAGGCGAGCGTGCCGTGCTTGAACTGTAGGCCTTGGTGAAAGGTCGTGAGGTCAGCAGGGCTCTTCGGCACTTCGGCGGGCTCACGGTGAGTGTGGCACTCGCGGCAAGTCACACGCACCGGCCGACCCAGCGCGTCTTTGGCGTGTGTCGGAACACTGACCAGTCGGGCTGGCGCGTTGATGCGTATCGGTACCGCTGAGCCGGAGGGAGCGAGCTGCACCGGGTGTTCCATTTCAGACTGGCAGCCGAGACACGATCCAAGGCTCAAGGTGACGCTCAACCAGGGACGCAAGGGCCATCTCACGAGCGCGCACGAGCACACGCCGTGCCAGAACGTAAGCCGGTGTTTTTCGACCTGTTCGCCTCGTCAAAGCGCGAGTTGGCGCGCGAAATGCGGCGAAGGCGATTTGCGGCGCACGAATCGCGCGTTCCGGCTCGGTTGCAGCGCGCATTTGCGTTGTGGTGATTGGCACGTTTGGTGCAGCCGCGTGCGCGTGAGCAAACAACAGTTGTCTACCGTATCTGCGCTCGTCATGACGCTCGCAGACGAGCCAGTGAGACGACAGCAGGCGCTGGACGAGCTGAGCACCAATCCCCACGTGGTGCTGGGAGAACTCGAAGGGCGCTACCTGCCGATCATTGCGCGGTCCGATGATAGCCGGGCGGGACGCAAGCGCGTCTGGGGGCTCGCCGACACACCAGGAGTTGTGAACGTCGAGCTGGTCTCCGTGAACGTAGCCGAAGAGGTGAGCGATGAAGCGTAGGCTGTTTTTGGAGCAGGCGGCGATGGCGACAGCCACGTTGGCGGCGGCGCGCTTAGCGCGCGGTCAAGACGCGCCAGGGGCCGTGCCGACACCTCAGACGCAGCTGAAGGGCGTCACGTGGGATAAGGCGCCGTGCCGTTTTTGTGGGACCGGTTGTCACGTTCAGGTGGGTACGAAACAAGGCAAAGTCGTGGCTATAGCCGGTGATCAGCTCGCCGACGTGAACAAGGGTCTGCTGTGCGTCAAGGGCTACCACGTGGGCCTGGCCCTATACGGCCGCGACCGACTCAAGCGCCCGCTTTTGCGACAACCAGACGGTTCGTACAAGGGGATTACCTGGGATAAGGCACTCGATATCATCGCCGATCGCATCGAGACGAACGCGAAAGGATTCGCGTTCTATGGCTCCGGACAGTGGACGATCCCGGAGGGTTACGCCGCCCAGAAGTTCATGAAGGGCGGATTGGCGAATAATCACATCGACCCAAACGCGCGGCTTTGTATGGCGAGCGCGGTCACCGGTTTCATCAGTACGTACGGCGTCGACGAACCTGCCGGATGCTACGAGGATCTCGACAAATGTGACGTGTGCATCATGTGGGGGAATAACCCAGCAGAAATGCATCCTGTGCTGTTTTCTAGGCTGATCGATCGACGATCGCGCGGCGAAAAGGTGACGATCATCGATATTGGGACGCGCCGAACGCGAACGACCGAGTACGCGCAGCACTACCTGCAGTTCAATCCGCATTCCGACCTAGCGATTGCCAACGGTATTCTGCATCTGCTGATCAAAAGGGGCACGTACGACAAGGCTTTCGTCGAGAAGTATTGTGCGTTTCGCGCTCAGAGTTCACCCCCTACGTTGAACGGGAAAGCGATCACGTTCGACGAGTTTAAGAAGTCGATCGACAAGTACACGCCCGCCTATGTCGCAAAGATCTCCGGCGTGCCCGCCAAGGACATCGAGATGCTCGCCGACACGTTCGGTAACCCGAAGCTCAAAGTCACGAGCCTATGGTGCATGGGCATGAACCAACACACACGCGGCACGGCGATTAATAATCTCGTTCACGGTGTCCACCTGCTGAGCGGGCATTTCGGCAAGCCGGGCGACGCGCCGACCAGCCTGACCGGTCAGCCGTCCGCGTGTGGAACGGTGCGCGAGGTGGGCACCTTGGCGCACGCGCTTCCCGGTGGACGAGTGGTGGCGAATGCCCAGCATCGCAAGGATGCGGAAGCGATCTGGAACGTGCCGTCGGGTCGCGTGGACTCGAAGCCTGGCTACCATACGGTGAAGATGTGGGAGTCGTTCTCGACGCCAACCGACAAGGGGGGCGACATCGATACGATCTGGGTGCAAGTCACCAATCCGGGTCAGACTCTGCCGAACCGCGCGAAGCTGTTCGAGCCAAGTCGCAAGCTGAAGGACAAGTTCCTTATCGTGTCGGACGTATACCCGACGGCAACGACTCGGGAGGCAGATCTGATCCTGCCGAGCGCGATGTGGGTGGAAAAGAACGGCGTTGTCGGCAACTCAGAACGTCGGACGCAGCAATGGTTCAAGATGGTCGATCCACCGGGCGACGCGAGAGACGACTGTTGGCAGATCATTGCCGTCGCGCGGCGACTGTTCGACCGCGGCTATGCGGGGATGAAGGACAAGGACGGTCGGTTTCTATTTCGTGTAGAAGAGGACGGCAAGGAAGTGCCTGTCTGGGACTGGAAGCGCTATTACGACGTCAACGTCGACCAACGTTTGTTCGACGAGTATCGCAAGTTCACGCGCAAAAAGCATAAGGACCTGGCGCCCTATGCTGTCTACGTGACAGAGCGTGGTCTCAGGTGGCCGGTCGTTGAGCAAAAAGACGGTACGTGGCGTGAGACCAAGTTTCGATTCGCTTCGTTCGATGATCCGTACGTAAAGAAGGGACGCGAGATCGAGTTTTATCATTCGACGTCGGGCGATGGGCGCGCCCAGATCTGGTTTCGTCCGTACGAAGATCCCCCGGAAAAACCCGATGTACAGTACCCATTCTGGTTGTGTACCGGGCGGGTCCTTGAACACTGGCACACCGGGACGATGACGATGCGAGTGCCACAGCTACGGGCGGCGATGCCGGAGGCGTACGTTGAGATGCATCCGGCCGACGCCTCGCGCATGCGCATCAGCAACGGCGAGAAGGTTCGCGTGCGAACTCGGCGTGGAACGCTTGAGCTCAAGGCATGGCTCGATGGGCGCGGTCGTCCGCCGGTCGGCTCGCTCTTCATACCGTTCTTTGACGAGACGCTACTGGCAAATCAGTTGACGTTAGAAGACTACGACCCGTTTTCTAAGCAGCCGGACTACAAGAAGTGCGCTGCTGTTGTGGAGCGCATCGGGTAGCTCGATGCAGAGCGATCGCGAACCCGCTCGAATGCGAGCGCCAAAAGTAGTGGCTGCGATCGCTGTCACAGTCGCGATCGTCGGCTTCGCGATGGGGCTTCAACACGGCCGGATGGAACGAGCACAGCCGGATTCGCGCCTGGGCGTAACTCAGCTGGAGGTTCGCCCGGAGGCTGCTCGTGACAGCATCGGCGGCAATCTGGTCGCCGGACTGCCGGCGGTGTCCGCGTCTGTTGTCGTACCGCTCGGGGCCCGTGCGGAAGCGTTGAACCAGCGCGCCGAGCGTCGAGCGTACGCCGGCGCCCCACCGACGATTCCGCACGAAGTGGACCCGATCGGCTTGCCCAATTGCGTTGCCTGTCACGAGCACGGCGCTCAGATCGGCAACCGCAAGGCGCCGATGATGAGCCATCCACGCTACGACAGCTGCACCCAGTGTCATGCCGTGTCGCGGCCGCCGCTCGGCGACGCAGTGACCGCTGAGACCAAGTCGAACTCGGACTTTGTTCCGGCTCGCGCACAAGGTGGGGGTAGCCGTGCGTATGCGGGTGCGCCGCCGACGATTCCACACCGACTTCACATGCGGGAAAACTGTGCGTCGTGTCACGGGGTTGCGGGACCCATCGGCTTGCGCACCACTCACCCGAACCGTCGGTCGTGCCGTCAGTGTCACGCCGCCCAAAG
>JAUIKB010000755.1 GCA_030430975.1 Polyangia bacterium | reverse complement strand
GCCGGAACGACGACGGCTGGCCACAGCACCGGCGGTACTCGACGCGCGCCGACGTAGATCGCGGTAGCCTCGCCGGTGACTTCAAGCTTGAGCACTGCGACGCGTGGTCTGAGTTGCGCTAACTCGCGGGCGGCCGTTTTCTGAGAGTCGCGGTACTTCGGGAACTTTTCTGCCAACAGCGAAGCCTCGCGATACGCGCGTGCCAGCGCCTCGTATGCGCTGCCAAGCTCGTTCATCCCGAGTAATGAACGGGCGTACATCATGTGAGAATTAGGGCTGGCTACTACCTCGTAGGACTCAAGGAACGCCTGGGCGGCCTCCTTGAAGCGTTGCGCCCGATAGTGGTCAACGCCGGCCGTGTACAGGCCCGTTGCTTCCTGTTTCTGGACGGCGGTCGCGGATTCCGGTCGCACGCCCGCGGCGCGCACGTCGGCGACAGTATGGAGGGCCGCGGTAACCACAAGCGCGGAAACTGCGCGGTTATGCCACTTCATCATTCACTCTTAACCTACCACGCCCGGCCGGTTGCGGACATTGAGTCCTTGCCCGAGGTGGCTGAACCGAGCAAAGCTTAGGCAGTGCCGGGCGACCCAAAGGAATCGAAGGATGAAGGCAGATTACGGCAGCTGCCGGCCTACACCGGCGCTTCGGCGCCAACCGTCGTCCGGCCACCCGAGGACACCGTGGTTACGGCGCGGCCGGCATGGCGGCGACTCCTGCCCTGGGGAATCGCGGGCTTGGCGGCCTTCGGCTTTGGCGGCGTGTTGTCGCGACTGACGGGTACAGACGAACCGCGCGCACCGGTCGTACCGTCTGTGAGGCCCGTGCTCGCAGCCTCGGCAACGCCCAGCGCCCCGGTTCCGGCCGCACCGTCCGCTAGCGCCCCCGCCCAGACGCTGAGCATCACGGACCTCGCGCTGGCGCACCCGCCGAGCAAAAAGCGACCATCCAGTTCGAAACTGCCCACGAAGAAGCCGATGCAGGGCAAGCCGGGTTCGACGGACAAACCGAAGCCGACGCCGCCAGTCGACATTCCATCCGGCATTTAGCGCGTGCACTTCAGGTTTGCCCTGAAATAAGGTAGGATACTGTGCGCAATCGGGCCAGGGGAGGTCCGGCAGCGCGGCAGGAGCCCATCATGCTTAGAAACCTACGAGCCTTCGCGACCGTTCTACTGGCGACTATAGTGACACCCGTCGGCGTGGCTTCTTTGGCGGGATCGGTTCTTTTCGTACCGTCAGCAGCGCAGGCCGCGCCCGCCGTCCAAATCAAGCTGGGCCAGAAGCTGCGCGCGAAGCGCAATTGCACGGTCAACGGTATGGCGATCAAGAAGGGCGTTGTGCTGACCGTTGTCGCCGTCAACAAGGACGATACAGGCAAGATCACCTCGGTGGACCTCAGCTTGAGCGGCATGACGATCAGCGGAGTCGCGATCGCCGATGTCGTCGCGAACTTCAGTCGCGCCTAGGCGCCGACAAGCTCACCACCTCCGTCCTGCCGGAGCGCCGCGAAGAGCCGGTTGTGATCCTTTGACCGGTCGGTTGGCGATCGTGCGACCCACCCGCCGGTAGCGTTTGAGCATGCGCGCCATTAGGCGCGGCCGCCGATGCTCAAGGTTTATGCGCTCGCTCGGATCCGCTTTGAGGTCGTAGAGCCGGAACGACTCGTCGTCACCGATGGCGATCAGCTTGTGGCGGCCGCGGATGATCGCGCGCCGTCGGTCTTGCAGCTGGTCGCGAGGCAGATCGACCACCACTGTCCTGCGGCTGGCGCCCCCACCTCGCAGCTCGGGCATCAGGCTTCGTCCACGCAGCCCCGAGTGCGCGGAGGATGCCATGAGCTCCAATATGGTCGGTGCCAGGTCGATGTGGCTGCGCCGCTTTCGAATGGTCCGCGCTCTGAGGCCCGGAGCGCAAACCAAGAGCGGAACCCGAACGAGTACCTCCCAAAGTTCGTAGCCGTGCTTCTGGTGGCCGTGTTCTCCGAACGCTTCGCCGTGGTCACCCGTGAAGATCCAAGCGGTGTTGGGCCCGAGCGGCTGAGAGCGAACGAGCGTGGCGATCGCCCTGTCGGTAGCCCATAGCTCTTGATCATAGCGTCCGCGGTCACCTCGTCCAAAGTCCGGGGCGCCTGCTCTGGCGAGGTAAGGATAGTGCGGGTCCATGAAGTGGACGTATCCGAACACCCGGCGTTCCGCGTTTGGCTGCTTGCGAGCCCTGCGTAGTAGCTTTCGCGTCAAGGCGCCGAGCCTCCGAGATGTCTTGTTGTCGTCCCGTGTATTTTTTAGGAACGTCCCAGGTAAGACCCGGGACTGTGAGAAGCCTTGCCGCAGTCCGGATGCGGGGAAAAAGTAGGCGTGTGCGAACGCTGCAACGGTTTGATGGCCTTCGCTTGCAAGCGTTTCCGCCAGCATTTGGTTCTCCGGTTGCCAGTTGGTAAAATAGTACCCGGTTCGCGACATCGCGCTGGGGAACTTGCCGGCGAATAGCGCGGCAACCGACCGCGCCGTGTTGCTCGATAGGGCGTATGCGTGTGTGTATGTGACGCAGCGCTTGCGAAACTCAGTGAGGAACGGCATCGTTTGCTTCGGGTATCCGGTCCAGGGGACGTCGTGCCGCCAGCCATCGATCATGACAAGGACAACGTTCAAAGGTAGCGTCGACGGTTCAGGCTTCGGTGAGCGCGGGGTGCTGAGCGCCGCGTCGGGCGCAGCCGAATAGCTGGTTGCTGGCCGTGCCGTCGTCTGCGACGGCAGAGGAGAGGGGGCGTCACACGCCTGCGTTATCGAAGCTGCGATGGCGCAAGCGGCAGTCGCACGAGGTGAGAGCAACGTCACGAGGTTGAGAGCGCCGGCTGAGCTAATAGCGCTGGCCCGCGGGTGCTCCTTTGAGGCGGCCGCCACCTGTTACCGGAGTTTTAGGGATCGTAGCCGACAGTCGGTCGAATAGCTTGCGCATCGCCTGAAGCTTCTCAGGTTGCTCTTTGCTGATCTCGGACTTCTCCCATGGGTCTTTAGCTATGTGGTATAATTCAAAGCGCTTCGCGTCGCCGAACGAAATGAGCTTGAATCCTTCGGAGATGACGGCTCGTCTCGTGTCCATTAGATCGGAACGAGGCAGGTCGACGATCACCGGACGGCTTTTTGGCGTCTCAAGTCCGCGCATTTCTGCCAAGAGACTCTTGCCGCGGAATGGCGGATCATGAGGCAGACCCATGAGATCCGCGATCGTCGGCGCCAAGTCGAGATGACTCCGTTCGAGTTTGATACGACGCGCGCTGATACCAGGGACGTTGAACATGAGGGGCACACGCACGAGCGGTTCCCAGACCTCGTAAGCGTGTCGGTAGTGCCCGTGCTCTCCGAAGCCCTCGCCGTGATCGGCTGTCACGATGAATGCGGTGTTCTTGCCCCAGGGCTGCTTCTTGGCCCAGGTGATAAGCGCTTTGACGCGGCTGTCGGTGTAGTGGACCTCGTTGTCGTACAGATCGCGTGCCTTGTTTCCGAAGTCAGGGTGGTCTCGATGACGCTCATAGGTGTGGTGTGGATCGAGAAAGTGGAAGTAGGCGAAGAAGCGCTTGTCGCTAGCGAGGCTGGTGTTGTCTGGGTCCGACAGCATCTCTTTGGCGAGCGTCAACAGCTTGTCGCCCGTGACGCTCGTGACAGCCTTCAGGTCGACGCCCCCTTTGATCATACGGTAGTCGTCAAACCCTTGACCGTTGCCGAGCGCCTTCATGAAGTAGCCGTGCCCATGGCCAGCCAGCGTGCGGTGGCCGCGTGCGGTAGCGCGTTCGCTAATGAACAGGTTGCTGGGTCCCCAACGCTCGAAGAAGTTCCCGTTCCGCTCCATTTCGCTGGGGTAACGACCCACTAGCGCGGGAGCGACCGACTTGGCTGTGTAGCTGGAGAGGGAGTAA
>JAUIKB010000754.1 GCA_030430975.1 Polyangia bacterium | reverse complement strand
GATACACCTCAGCGGCTTCGACGTTGCGCCCGAGGTTCGAGAGCGTGTTGCCGAGCGCGATTTGGAGCACGCGTCGCTCGTCGCCAGTCCCCTCGGCGGTGTGCTCGAGCAGGAGACGAAAGAGCTTGACGGCGCGGTCGAAGGCGAGGACATCGAGCGCCTGCTCGGCGGCGCGGCGCGCGTGCTCGAGGGCGAGGTCCGCGCGGCCGGCGGCGAAGAAGTGATGACTGAGCAGCTCGGCGTCGACGCCCGCGTCGGCGCACGCCTCGAAGGCGTTGGCGAGCGCGAGGTGTGAGGCTCGGCGAGCGTCGAGCGTTGGCCCTAATGCTGGCGGTCGGCGGTATCGGTGCCGCGGTTGGGACGTGGATTATATTGCCGGTAGATACGCTGCTGGCCCAGTTCACGCCGCTGCGCGAGGGCGGCAGCTCGTTTGCTTTGAAGACGCTGTCCGCCGAACCACTCAGTCCGCGGGTGAACTTCCATCAGCTCGCTGAGGTGCTGAGCGAAGGCAGAACCGTGCCGGTTGTTGGAGTCCTGCGTGGGAACGCCGCGCTGAGCGCCCTGAACGTCGGGCTGTTCGGGGTCATAGCGAGCCAGGTGTTTCGGCGTTGGTGGGTGCCATTCGTCGTCGCGTGGGCTGTGCATGTCAATCCCCTGAGCGTGATCGCCAAGCAGTCGGAGCTACCCGGGCAGCTGGTGACGACCTACGTCTGTCTTGGGGTCATGTGCTACGCGGCGCTGGACTCGAAGCTGAGCGCGTCCCTGCGGTGGCTCGCGCTGGGTGGGCTCGCGATACTGACATTCCTCGCCGTCCAGACGCGGATCGAGTTGGGCATTGTGGCGGTGCCGGCGCTCTTTTTCGGGCTGACTCGTGTGGTGCTCGGCGATGAGCAACTGGAGCGTCGCGCCGAGCGGTTGCACAAGCGCTTGAGGTCCGCCGTCGCGGCATTGGCGAAACGCCCAGCATGGACCATTGGAATCGTGGTGGCGGCGATCGTTTTAACGGTCACGATAGGACGGCGCGACCAGTACCTAGGCTTCGCGCTCGCCGCGCTGAATCCGTTCGAGATCGTGTGGCTCACGTATCCCATATGGCTGGCGATGGTGCTGCCGGTCGGCGCCACGGGGTTGATCGTCTTTGGCTGGTTTTACGCGGTGAAGTCATGGTGGCGGTTCGCTGGTCTGCCGCTCACTGTTTTGTGTCTGTTCAAGGCGTACTGGGCGGCCTGCCACGAGGGTACGGCGGTGTTCGAAATGCTGCGCTATCAGGTGTTGCTCAACCCGATGGCGATGCTCCTGGGCCTCTTCGGGTGGCGGCAGCTCGACCACACGCGCGAGCGCTACTGGCCCGCTCTGCGTCCGGAGTGGGTTGTGGTCGTGGTTGGCCTTAGCTCGCTGATCGTGTTTCGCGGGCTGCTCGGGGTGACCGTCCGACGCTCGCGGAGCTTGGCGCTGCTCGCCGACCGACCTCCATCCGCCATGATCGAGCGGAACTTCCAGCGCGAAGTGCGTTTTTTGGCAGAGGCGCGACGGCGCTACCCACAGTGCCGCATCTTGGTGCCGGTCGCCAAGCGCCAACGCAGTCACACCAGAGGCATGGCCGCGTTCGGTTTCAAGGGCTATGAGTCGTTCGAGGAGCGCCGGTTCAACCGCGAGTTCGAGGCGAAGGACTTGGCTGACCTGCGCGCCAAGCATCCCGCCGCCTTCAAGGGCTGTGTGCTGCTGTATCGGGGCTTGGATTGTCATATCGCTCGCACAGATTTCTGTCAGCGCGATCCGATGTCGGGTAAACCTGTGATGCAGACGCGCTTCGCGGCGGACGCCTACGGCGAGCCCATGGAGTGGGGGCCCTATTTGGGCATGATCGAGCTGACACTTCACCGGATCACTGCTGAGACACCCTGATGCTGACACGATTGATCGACCCAAGCGGCGCCGCCGCGACGCACCCAGATTCAGAGCGGCTCATGCCCAGCCCGAACCCGGCGATCGATCGTTCGGACGGCATCATCCGTGTGATGGAGCCGTGGCTGGGCGAAGAGGAAAAAAGCGCGGTGCTTGCCGCCTTCGATTCCGGCATCGTGTCGAGCGCCAGTCCGATCGTGAAGGACTTCGAGGCAGCGCTCGCGAAGACGTGCGGGACGAAGCACGCCTTTGCCGTGACCTGCGGCACTCATGCGCTCGACCTGGTGTTGCACTGCCTCGGCGTTGGGCCTGGCGATGAAGTGATCGTGCCGGCCTGCACGTTCATCTCCGTGGGCGCGACGGTGGCACGCCGCGGTGCGCGACCGGTGTACGTCGACGTCGACCGCACCACGCTGAACATGACGGCCGCGGGCGTCGAGGCCGCGATCACCGATCGCACCGCGGGCATCATCCCGGTGCATACCTTCGGTCAGACCTGCGACATAGACGCTATCCGAGCGGTCGCCGACCCACGTGGGTTGTTCTTGCTCGAGGATGCATGTGAGGCGCTCGGCGCCAGTCGCGGCGGTCGCCCGGTAGGCGGCCTGGGCGACGCCGCGGTGCATGGCTTCTACGCCAACAAGATGATCACCACCGGCAACGGCGGTGCGATCACAACCGACAGCGATGAACTCGCTGAGCTGCTAGCGGACCTGCGCGGCTACAGCTACGCGCCTGAGCGTTTGTTCTGGCATCATCATTGGCCGTTCAACCTGCGCATCAGCGCCATGCAGGCGGCGATGGGGACTGCTCAGCTCGGGCGGTTGCCGGAAATCGTGAGGCGACGTGCGGACATGGCGCGGCGATATGACGAGCGGCTTCGGGACGTTACGGGGCTGGTTACGCCCACGCTCACCGATGGCGGCGTCTGCTGGATGTATAATATCCACATCGAACCGGCGTACGGGGCGACCGCTGCCGAGGTGCGGGCGCGCCTCGGCGCGCGAGGCGTTGAGACGCGGGCGGTGTTTGCGCCGCTACACGCGCAGCCGATCCTGCAGGAGCGGTCAGCGCCGCCGCAGGGACCGTTTCCGAACGCTGAGTGGGCGGCCAAGACGGGCATCAATCTACCGAGCAATCCGCTGCTCACCGATCGAGAGCTGGACCTGATCTGCAGCGTGCTTCGCGGATGATCGAGAACGCCGAGCTCACCCCGGCGGCGGACGGTCACGTTCTGAGCGTGATCGTTCCGACGCTGAATGAAGCGCCTTGTATCGACACCGTGCTGGAGGGCGTACTCGAGCTGGACTGCGTCGAAGAAGTGCTCGTCGTGGACGGTGGCTCGACGGACGGCACGGTCGAGCAGGTCGAGGCGCGGATCGCCATGCGCCGCGCGCACGACGGGGGTCCGGTGTTGAGACTGCTGCGGCAGTCCACACCTGGCTTCAGCGCGGGGCTGTGGGAAGCGTTCGAAGCCGTGCGCGGTGATCTGTTGTGCATCGTCGACGCGGACGGTTCCCACGATTGGACCGACATCCCTGCGATGCGGCGGCGCATCAACCGGGGCGCCGACTACGTTCTGGGCAGCCGCTATCGCGGACCGCTCCGCTGGCGTGGTCTACTGCGCTGGCCTTGGTCCACGTCCGACGACGACTCGTTTGTGCACGAGTGGGGCAATCTGGCGATCGTCGGACTCGCCCGCATGCTGCACGGATACCCACTATCCGACGTGATGATGGGGCTGCAGATGTGGCGCCGGTCCAATTTCGATAGGGTCGAGCTACACGAGCCGAGTCAAGCCTTCGAAGTCGAGCTGAAGCTCAAGACGATGTACGCCGGGTACCGTATGGAGGAGTTTTCGACGTACGAGCGCCCGCGAATTGGCGGGGACGCGAAGCTCCACGCTTTGGGCGATGGGATTCCGGTGTTTCGCATCATACTCAGCATGTGGTGGCAGAAGCGGATGGCGCGAGACCGACGGTGACAGACTGGGAATACGACGCATGCATCGTTGGGT
>JAUIKB010000753.1 GCA_030430975.1 Polyangia bacterium | reverse complement strand
CGGGCTTTCGCTGGCCGCTGGCGCTGTGACGTATCTGGCTAAACGAGCGACCAGCAGCGCGGGACCAGCGGCGTCGGCCGCGGTGTCTGCGCGGGGAGCGCCCTGATCAGACGATGCCCGGCACCACTCCCTCAGACTTCGGCTTCGCGGTTGGAGACGAGCGACCGAGCGTCGGTGCCGCTCGCGTTTGGGCGCTGGACGAGGGGGCTGAGCTATGGCGATTCGCGGAGCGGGACGCTTCGCTGTTTCGACGCATCGAGCAGCTGGGCGAGCTGGCGGGCGTCATCGCCAGCGGTGACGACGAAGCTGGCTTGTGGCTGGTCCGCGAGGCTCGTGGTCCCAGTCTTTCCCGCTGGGCCAAGCAGCAGTCGCTGCCGTTGCAGTGGCGCGCCGCCGTCACGATCGTAGCCGACCTAGCGCAGCAACTCAGCCAGCTCGAGGCCGACGGGTTGTTTCCCGGTCCGCTCACGCCGGGCGCGGTGGTGCGCCGCGGCGAGCGCTTCAGCCTGCGATTGGACGACCTCGTCAAGTCACTGGTCGGATCGGATTACGATGGCTCCGGGACAGCGGCCGATCGCAGCATGACGCCACGTTGGCTCCCGCCAGAGCAGGCCGACGGCGGCATGTGGGACAACCGCGGCAATCGCTACGTGCTCGGACTGATCGCCTACTGGCTGTTGAGTGGCGAGTACGCCTTCGAGGGCAGCGGTCTGCGGCGCGGCCTCGACGAACAGCGGCGGCGTGGTGCGGCGCCGATGCCGGACGCGATCGCGACACAGCTACCTCCCGGGTTGATGGCGTTCTGTTTGCGAATGCTCCACGCCGACATCGACGAGCGCCCGGCATCGGCGGCCGAGATCGAGTCGAGACTCCGTGAGTTTCTGGACGCCGGACCACAGGCGACATCGTTCGAAGTGGAGACTCGGCAGCCGCGCACGGAGCCCGCGGACGCGCCCGCAGCGCCGGTTGTCCCAACCAAGCGCCGCAGCGCGGTACCTTGGCGCCCATTGTTGGCGATGGCGGCCGCCTGCGGCGGCCTGGCGCTCGGTTGGGGGGCAACCGCGGGTACCGCGCCCAAAAAAGAGCCAGCTAAGCGACCGATTCAGCCGATGCAGCCACTCACGGCATCCAGCACCCAGTCTCAGGACTGCGCTCGTTGTCACCCTGGTCAAGTTGCCGAGTGGAAACGTTCGGTGATGGCCCACTCCGTCAAGAGTCCGCTATTTCAGGCGCTCGAGATCCTGATCGAAGAGCAAGTCGGCCGTAGCCGTGACTGCCCAAACGGCGCTGGCGTGCTGCGTCGCGCCGATTCGCGCACGGCGTGTCGCGACCCCCAAAGCGGGCTACCCATCACGGGCGCGGGCGGCGAACACTGGTGTGTCAACTGCCATTCGCCGGGCGATAACCTCAGCAGCGTCGTTCCACCGTGGGACGCTTTCGGCACGCGCTCGACGAGTCGCGCCCCGCTGCGTGACTTGCTCCCCGCCTCGACCATGGAGGGCATCAGCTGCGCCGCCTGTCATCAGGTGCACGGTCCGGTAACGCCGGGTAATCTCAGCTCCAACCGCTACGAGGGCAATCCGTTTTGGACGTCCTTCGTTGACGGCACGCGATTCACGATGCGTCCAGAGGATCGGGCCGGGCGTCCTGGGATCGCTAACAGCGGCTATTTTCTCGATGTCCGCGAACTGCTGCTCGGCGCTTCCGGCACGCCGGTGGTCCCTGGCGGCGTGCACGCGCGCCCGAGCGAATCCGCCAAACGGTACCTGCGGTCGAGCGAGTTCTGCGGCGCGTGCCACGACGTGCGGCTGTTCGGATCCGACGTCATCGGCGTTCGCAAAGGCGAACACTTCAAGAGGCTGCGCAACGCCTACAGCGAATGGCGCGCTTGGTCGAAGACGGAGCGAGCGGACGGGCGTCAACCGGCCAGTTGTCAGGACTGCCACATGAGCACGTTTCCGGGGATCTGTGTGCCAGTGAGCGAAGCTCCCGCGCTGCCCGACTCTGCTAGCGCTTTGCGGCGTGGCTGCCCGGAGGGTACACGGTTCGTGGCTCGCGAGCCGGGTGGACGCATTCGGGGCCAGGTTGCCGTGGGGTCAAAGCCATCTGACGTGAGCACCCACTTTTTTTCCGGCGTCGATATCCCTCTGGCGGCGGAATTTCTGGACAGCCTTACCGAGGAAGCGACGCTCGACGCCGCGGGGATTCCCCTCGGAGCCGCGGCGCGTCGTGACCTGTTGCTCGGTTCGACGTTTCGGTTCGAGCTGGACCGGCCGGGGCGAGCAAGAGGCCGGCTATCGATTCCGGTCGTGATCGAGAACACCGGCGCCGGACACCGCGTTCCCGCCGGGTTCAGCCAGGAACGCGAGTTCTGGGTGCACCTCGAGGTCACCGATGCGACCGGTCGCGTCGTGTACGAGGTCGGACGCATAGACAAGAACGATGAAGATCTGCGCGACAAACGCTTCTTGCGTGTAAACGTGCGAGACGATCTGCTCGATGGCCAAGGTAGACCGGTCGGCTTGTTCGGCGCCGATGTTGCGGACGGCGTCGATGTGCCGCGTTGGCAGCCGCCGCCACACCTAGGCGGCACGCGATTTGTGGGGCGCGGACTGATCAACTTGCAGAACGGGTTCTTGCGGTGCGTGGTGTGTATCGGTCGAGTCGACGAACGCGGCGAGTGCCAGGCGTTGCCCGGCCAAGAGCGGGCTCGCGGTGACCGGTTTTCCGACGGAGACTACGACTTGGATACGGGCGAATGTCGCTCGAACCTGCTGGGCGAGAACGCGCTGTTCGAGACGTATTTCCCGGTTGGTGCCTTGGACGCGTCGCGCGGCGTGACACGCGGGCCGGACGCCATCATCGACCGTCGATCCGCGGCGCCGGGCGTTCCGCTTCGTTACGAATACGATTTGCCGGCGACCGGACGCCCGCCGTTTAGTGTGACCGCGCGCCTGATGTTTCGTGCCTTTCCCCCGTTTCTACTGAAGGCGTTTGCCGCATACGAGCGTCTGAAGGCGAGCCAGGGCCTGCGGCCGAGTGGTCCGCTGTTGACCGAAAGCGTGCTCGCTAGGCTCGAGCCGGTTGAGCTGCATCGGCTAACGTCCACGATCGAGTGAATGGCAGAGGACGGCTGGCCAAACGTCGTGTTCCAGGCTCCGGCTCTTCGGATGCTGGATGCCGTCGGGCGGGATGCTGTCGAGAGCGCAGGCCGCCTGACGCGGTTCGAGGCCGGAGCCCAGCTCTATGCGACGGACGATGCCAGCGATAGCTTCTTCATCGTCGCCGACGGTCGCGTCGAGCTAACCGGGGTTCGCCGCGGTGACGATGGGCCGGTGGTTGTCCGCGTAGCGCAGCGCGGCGACACGTTCGGTGAGGAGGCGACGCTATTTAGTGGGCAGCGCCGATTCAGCGCAGCCGCGGCGACCGCCTGTGCCGTCGCGGAAATTCCGGTTTCCGTCTATCGACGCGCGCTTGGGCGGCTAGGAGGCGACGCAACCGCTGACCGCGAGATTCGTGCGCTGCGCCGCGCGGCGACCAGCGATTTGCTGCGCACGATGTCGCTGACCCGTGAGCTATCCACGGACGATCTCGATATCGTCCTCGACGCGGCCGCGTACCGAGACGCCTCGCGCGGCACGGTCATCTACGCGGTTGGGGATGAGGCCACCACGCTGTTCTTGATCGCAGACGGCTTGGTCCAGCTGCAAACCGAGGCCGACGAACGCATCACCGTGTGCGGGTACCTGACGCGCGGCGACTTCTTCGGCGACGAAGAACTGCTCTCCAACGTTCCTCGAGCGGTTGCGGCGGTCGCGATGGGCCAGGATCCACCCCAATTGCGTCTCTCGAATCCGCAGGAAGCGTTTATCAGCTTCCGGGAGGTCTTGCGGGAAGTCGGTGCTTCAGAGGCGGTGTCAGCGCTTGAC
>JAUIKB010000752.1 GCA_030430975.1 Polyangia bacterium | reverse complement strand
AGTACCGGCAGCACGCCGACCCAATCACGAGCGCCTGGCGGATCATGTAGCGCCGAGCTTTCCAGATGCGCCTACGTTGCATATCTTCATGGTATCGATCTTCCAGCGCGTCGACGCCTGCGCTCCAGCCAGCCATAGGGCGTTCGGAAACGCATTATCAAACGACGTTTTCGGATGTGTGCTATGCTTTTTTGTATGGATTGGTCTAAAACAGGGTTCGACTGGAATCGGGCTCGTGCGTTTCTCGTCACGGCTGAGGAAGGCTCGTTCTCGGCGGCGGGCCGCGCGCTGGGCCTCGCGCAACCCACACTGGGACGGCAGGTTGCTGCGCTGGAAGCGGAGCTTGGCGTGACGCTATTCGAACGCATGGGACCGACCCTCGCGCTGACGCCGACCGGGCTCGCGCTGCTCGTTCACGTTCGGGCAATGAGCGAAGCGGCGATGCGGCTGTCCTTGGCCGCAGCCGGGCAGGAACAAACGGCTCAGGGGCTGGTCCGCGTCGCGGCAAGCGAAGCGGTCGCGGCTTACCTCTTGCCGCCGGTTATCGACGAGCTGCGACGCGACCATCCGGGTATCGAGCTGGAGATCGTCGTGTCGAACCAGCTCAGCGATCTAAAGCGCAGGGAGGCGGACATCGCCGTCCGTCATGCACGTCCGTCCGGCGACGACTTGGTAGCGCGGATGATCAGCGACCAGACGCTGGCCTATCTGTACGCGAGCCCCGGATACCTAAGACGGATCGGCAACCCCCAGGACCCAGCCGCCCTGGCCGCGGATGCGCAGGTGTTCGCGTTCGACGATTCAGCGCAGCTGCTGGAGGGACTGCGGGCGCTCGGTTTGCCGCTGACGGAGGCGAATCTAGTCATCACGACCGACAATCACCTCGTGCAATGGGAACTCGCGAAACGTGGGTTGGGTATCTGCGTCATGATGGAGCAAGTGGGAACTGCGGAGTCGCGTGTCCGTCGGGTTCTGCCGAAACATCTAGGTGGTGTGCCGTTTCCGACGTGGCTCGTCAGTCACCGTGAGTTGCGGACCAGCCGGCGAATTCGTGTCGTGTTCGATCTGCTAGCCGAACGTCTGAGTGAGCGGCTAGGTGCCAACTAGCGCGCCGTCTACGACGTCACCGCTAGCCTGAGATGACGACGTATCTCGCGAGCGCGGCGGTTGCGGCGACGGCGGGTTCGAAGAACCGCTGGCGCACCTGTTGATAGTCGTCGCAGGAGAAGAAGGCCTCCATGGCGGATTCGTCCGGGAAGCGAATGGTGAACAGGCGATTGAACGGCTGCGAAGCGGGCGACAGGAGAACGTCGCTGACCCGAACGTCGAGGATGAAGCGACCGCCATGGCGCTCGAGAATCGGCAGCATGTTCTGTCGGTACTGCTGGTAGAGCACTTCATCCGCGATCTGGACGCCGACGAGTCGATCGATCTGCTGCTTGTCCATTAGCTGCCAATGGGACGCGCAATGCCAATTGTCAATCCACTGAACTGAACCTTAGCTTCGCGAGGCGGGTGGCGCGGCGCCGCTAGGTTGACGGATCGGGGTTCCGCTCGACAGTTCCGTCATGCCTGAAGGACCGGAAGTGCGCCGCGCGGCGGATCGCATTGCGCGCGCTATCGAGGGCAAGGCGGCAGGCGAAGTGTTCTTCGCCTTCGATGAGCTCAAGCACCACGAGCGACGGCTGACCGGCGCAACGGTGAGCGCTGTCGAGACGCGGGGTAAGGCGTTCTTGATACGCTTCGGCGAAACGGGGTTGAACGTCTATGCGCACCTTCAGCTCTACGGCAGGTGGTACGTCACGAAGGCCGGCAAGACGCCGAAGACGGGACGTCAGCTGCGCTTTGCTGTGCACAACACGGACCACTCGGCGTGGCTGTTTAGTGCCAGCGACGTCGATGTACTCGCCGATGACGTGGTCGAGCAACATCCGTATATCGCGAAGCTCGGACCCGACGCGCTCGACCGTTCGGTCACCCGCGCGCGTCTGATGCGACGTCTGACGTCTAAGCCGTTTCGTCGCCGGTCACTCGGCGCGCTGTATCTGGACCAAGGTTTCGTAGCGGGCATCGGGAACTATCTGCGTTCGGAGATCCTTTACGTAGCCGGTCTGTTGCCGGAGAGATTAGCAGGTGACCTCGATGCGGACGAGCGGCGCCGTTTAGCGGACGCGACGCTGCGGCTGACGCGTCGCTCGTATCGCACCGGCGGTATCACTAACGACGCGGGCACCGTGAAGCGCCTCAAGGCGGCCGGGCTGACGCGCCGCTTTTATCGGTTCCACGTCTTCGACCGGGAAGGCGAACCGTGCTTCGGGTGTGATGCTGAAATCCAGCGCGCGACGATTGGGGGGCGGCGGCTGTATTGGTGCCCGTCGTGCCAGCCCAGCTGACCGAGTCGTTCACACCGAGCGCGCACTCGTTTGTTCCGCCAGGGCCACCAACTCGGCTTCCGTTTCGGCGATCGCGTCGCGTCCGTCGTCGGCAACGTCGACGCGCATCCGGGGACCGTCTTCTTCGGGGTTACGCACCGCGTGCTCGGTGGCTATCTCGACGACGCGTTCGAACGCTGCTGACGCCTCTCGGGCTTTTGTCCGGCTCTGTTTTTTGAACCATGAGCGTAGCCCCAGGCCGATGCCGCAGGTGGCGGCGATCAACGAGACGCCGAACACCGCCCACAGCTGTGGGTCGCTGAGGTGAAATCCGTCATGTCCGATCGAGACCGGGACCATGGCTCCGAACACGCCGAGTAATCCGGTTAGCGAAACCAGCGAGAGTTCCAACGGCCGTCGATCGATCGCCCACCGAACGCGAGTCCGACCGTCTGCGTAGCTTATGCTCAAGCCGCCGGCGTCCAGCTGTCGCCCGACCTGACTCGCCGCTACGCCAAATCGCGACTTCATCAGCGCCGCCACGGCTTCGTAGCCTTCCGTCGACATTTCGAACGGCAGTGTTCGGTCGAGGACGAACTGAGTGTCGAGCCCGAGCAGTCCGCTATAGCGCCCCCTCGGCCCAGAACTCGAGGTTGCGCCGTCGCCGCGGAGTTTTGCAACGGTGCTTTTTGCCTCGTCGAGCTCTCGCTGCAGCTCCGCGACCCGAACTCGCAGGCCTTCCTTTTCGTCGCGGTAGGTCACAGGCGGATACTACCGCGATCACCTCTAGTTACGATTCCAGCTGGGCGTCCAGACGTTCCAAGAAACGCTGTGCGTTCTGGAGGTGCGCCGTCCGTTTTGCGTCGCTCATCCGACGGGCGGAGGCGCACATCATCGCCCACCGCGGGTTTTTTGCGAGTTCATCGACGTGGCGGATGATCCAGCGCCAGTACAGGCCATCCCAGATCTCGCACCACGTGGTTCCGTCGGCGGACGGTTTTGGCTTCGTATAGTGACTCATCTTGCGGATGTAGGACGACCCTGAAAAATAGGGTTTGGTGGTGATCAGACCGCCATCGGCGTGTTGGCTCATCGCGTACACGTTCGGCACCATGACCCAGTCGTAGCTGTCGACGAACATCTCCATGAACCAGCGATAGATAGCTTTGGGGTCGAATTCACATAGGAACATGAAGCCGCCGAGCACCATCAAGCGCTCGATGTGGTGGCAGTAACCGGTCTCCAGAACGCGCTGAATAGCGTCGTCGATGGGGGGAATCCCAGTTGTCCCGGTGTAGAAGCATTTCGGGATGGCTCGGCGATGGTCCCAATGGTTGGTCGTCCGCATCTGGACGCCGAGATCTTCGTACGTTGCGCGCATGAACTCGCGCCAGCCGATGACCTGGCGAACGAAGCCCTCTAGCGAGTTGATGGGCACGTCGTGGTTGGCAGCGTAGTCGACCGTCGCGTCGATCACCTGCCGCGGCGTCAGCAGGCCCACGTTGAGCATCGGCGTGAGCACGCTATGCCAAAGCCATGCTTCGCCCTGGACGATGG
>JAUIKB010000751.1 GCA_030430975.1 Polyangia bacterium | reverse complement strand
TGTTTCGTTTCCGAGCTATTTCGTACTGCTGCTGACCGGGTTCATCTTCGCCACCGCGATAGGGGCGGTGTGGGCGAAACGCATCGGGCAAGACCCAGACGTGGTGATCGATCTCGGTCTCGCGATGCTGCTGTCAGGGGTAGCTGGCGCTCGCTTGCTGCACGTGTTGGCGGATGGCTACTTCTGGGACTACGTGCATCTGTGCACCGATCCCGGACTGGTGGATTGGAAGATCACTCAGCGCGAGTGCATTAGCGATCGGTACAACGGCGTCTGGGACGCGGCGAAGTCGGTCTGCCATCCCACGTCGAAAGACTGCTTTGCGTGGGCGAAGTTCTGGAGCGGTGGGCTGACCTATTACGGTGGCTTCATCGGTGCCAGCGCGGCGGCGGTCTACCTTCTGAAGCGCGACCGATTTCCGTTTTGGAAAGCGGCGGACATGGCCGGCATCGTCGTACCGCTAGGTCTCGGTTTCGGGCGCATGGGCTGTCTGCTGGCAGGTTGCTGCTTCGGCAAAGTGACCGATCAACCGTGGTCGCTCGTCTTTCCCTCACGCTCGCCAGCGAGCGACAGCCAGTGGAAAGCGGGGCTGCTCGATTCGGCGTTTTCGCCGTCGCTGCCGGTGCACCCCACGCAGATCTACGAATCGGCCGGATCGTTCGCCATCGCCGCTGCCTGCATGCTCTATCTGCACGGGCGCAAACGCTACGACGGTCAGGTGTTTCTCGCCTTCGTCGGCCTCTATGCGGTGTTGCGGTTTCTGCTTGAGTTCTGGCGCAGCGACGATCGGGGCGGGGTCGCCTGGCTCAGCACATCGCAGCTGATCGGCATCGGCCTGGTGGTGGTGGTGGCGCTCATCCATCGCCGCTTGGTCGGTCGATTGGCCCAGACGCCCGCCCCCGCGTAGACTTCGCCCATGAACCGACGCTCGTGGACACTGCCTGTGCTGGCCGCCCTCGTGTTTTCGGCTTGCGCTAAGGACGCGGAGCGGGCCCCGCCGGCTGACCTGGGCTGCACCGGAGATAAGTGCGGAAAGCCGGTCACTCCCATCGGAAAGCAACCTGATGGCGGCGATGGTGATGGCGGCTCGGATGCTCCCAGCAGCGACGCTGGCGCGCGGAGCGTCGGCGGCGAGGTGGGCGTGTTGGACGAATCGCTCACGACTGTTGTGCCATTCGACGGCTCGTTTCGGCTCATCGTCGAGGCGGATGCCGGCGGCTACGTCGACCAGAATTTCGACGGCAATACGTTCAGCGTAGACGGCGTCGCTGGCGAAACGGCTTGGGTCGGCCTCGAGCGCGCGACCGGATCGTTCGACGTGCTGGGCACGCTGGCTCCGCTCGCGCCCGGCGTCACCACCGCGTCGCTGGCGTTCGTGCGTCGCTCCACGATGGAGCTGATACTGAACGTGCTGACGAATCCGGTCGTCCTGGACGACACCAAGGGCCACGCCATCGTTCGGTTTCTCGTCGGCGCGAACCCCGCGGCGGGCGTGTCGATCGTCGACCATCCGGGCGCCGTTCTGGCGTTCGACGATAGCGGTTCGTGGACCGACGCATCGACCGCGACGTCGGACCGCGGATACGCGGTGATCGCGAACGCGCCTGCCGTCGAAATGCCCGGTGCTAAAGTGCCCGTCGTGTTCGATGACGGAACCACGCAAGCCAAGGCGGACATCCCGTTTGCGCGCGGCTCGGTGACGCTCGTGGACATCCAGCTCGATCCCTAAGGGGCGCTCTGCTACCGACGGGGCATGGCGCAACGTATCGACGGCAAGGAAATCTCGAAGGTTGTTCGCGGCGAGGTACGAACGCGCGCCGAAGCGTTCCAGAACAAAGCCGGACGCCAGCCAGGGTTGCACGTCGTGTTGGTCGGGCAGGACGCAGCCAGTCAGGTCTACGTACGCAACAAGGAACGCGCGGCGGCCAAGGTTGGGATCGCCGGTGAGGTGCATCGGCTCGAAGCTTCGACTCCTCAGGCTGAACTCGAGGCGCTCGTCGAACGACTAAGCGCTGATCCCAACGTCGACGGGATCTTAGTGCAGCTTCCGCTGCCGGACGGGCTCGACGCCGCGCCCGTCTTAGAGCGCATCAATCCGAGCAAGGATGTCGACGGACTTCATCGAGACAACGTCGGTGCGTTGTGGTCGGGTGAAGCAGGCTTGGTTCCGTGCACACCTCAGGGGTGCATGCGCCTGCTTCGGGAGGCGGACGTGAAGCTCGAGGGCGCGCACGCCGTCGTCATCGGTCGCAGCGCGCTGGTGGGCAAGCCGATCGCGGCGCTGCTGTTGGCGGCGAACGCCACGGTAACGGTGGCGCACTCGCGCACGCGCGATCTTGCGGCGGTCGCGGCCACCGCGGATGTTCTGGTCGCCGCGGTCGGGCGAGCGAAGATGGTTGGCGCCGACTGGATTAAACCGGGCGCGGCCGTCATCGACGTGGGCATCAACCGCGACGAATCAGGCCAGCTCTGTGGGGACGTCGACTTCGATGCGGTCGAGCCCATCGCCGGGGCGATCACGCCGGTGCCCGGCGGGGTCGGGCCGATGACGATCGCGATGCTGTTGCACAACACCGTCGTCGCTGCCGAGCGCCGCTACAGTTAGACGTCGCTCGCCGTAACAGGCCGGCGATACAGCTCGCAGCCGTTAGCAAATCGTTCCACGATTTTCGAGACGGCGTCGTCGACGGCGACGAGCGTTGCGGCCAAGGCGCCGCTATTGTCGATGACGTAGTCGGCACCGGCGACTTTTTCGTCGAGCGGCATTTGCGCGGCTATTCGTGCTTCGACATCGCTGCGTGCGGCGTTGTCGCGCAGCATCGTACGCTCGACCTGTAGCGCGGGCGGCACGGACACGACGATGATCGGGCGCAGCATGTCCGCCATTTTGGACTCGAACAGTAGCGGCACGTCGTAGCACGCAAGTAGGTGCCCTTCGGCCGCCCGCTGCTGAACGCGTTCAACGGCCAGCGCCCGGACACGCGGATGAGTGATGCCGTTGAGGATCCTGCGCTTTTCTGGATCAGAAAAAACGATAGCGGCCATCTTGGGTCGATCGAGCGAGCCGTCCTCGGCCAAGATGTCGCTCCCGAACGCGGTCACCAGCTCGGCCAGGCCGTCGCTGCCGATGGCGACGGCCTCGCGCGCCAGCACGTCTGCATCGAGGACAGGAACGCCCCACGCCGCGATGCGCCGTGCCACGGTCGATTTGCCCGATCCGATGCCGCCGGTGAGTCCAAACAGGTGCACGGCGCCACCATACCAGCCCGTCCGGCGGAGGCGCGCACGGATACTGGTTATCCGTGCAGCGTTCATGCTACCAGTAGTGCCGTGTCGACGCTCAAGACCAAGCTGTCTCGGCTGGCGCCTCCTGGCCCGCCCAGCAGCGCGGCTGACGGGGCGCAGAGCGCCTCCAAGCTCGACACCATCGCCGACCTAAAGAGCCGCATGGATCGCATTCTCGGCCGGCCCGTGGCGCCCAGCTGCCCTCCCGCTGATCCCGGCATCAGCACGCTGCCCTTCGTCGTCGAGGACCTCGACGTTGGAACCGTTTGTTATCGGCGCAAAGTAGTCGGCCCAACGTACGCCGTCGGCAGGGTGCCCGTCGAAGGCGCCGCCCGGGCGAGCAGCCAGGTGATGGCGTTGCTCGCCCTCGAGCCTGCGCTCGAGCCGCGGTCGACCGCAGGTGCGCTCTATCTCGATACCGAAACCACGGGGCTCGGTGGTTCGGGCACGCTGGCGTTTCTAGTCGGGCTGGCCTGGTTCGAAGATCAGCACTTGGTGCACGAACAGCTGCTGCTGCGCCGGCCAGGGGACGAGGTACCGATGCTCAACTTGATTCGGCAGCGAGTCGAACGTGCTTCGATGCTCGTCACATTCAACGGGAAGTCGTTTGACTGGCCGCTGCTCGAGACCCGCTTCGTGATGAACA
>JAUIKB010000750.1 GCA_030430975.1 Polyangia bacterium | reverse complement strand
ATGCCGGATCGGAGGTCGGGGTGCCGTCGATCGCGAAGCTCGTTCACGCCTGCTGGAGCGTCGCGGTCATCTCGAGGTCGTCGGCGTTGGGGGTGTAGGACAGCCCGCCAAAGGACACGCTGTCGAAGTTGCCGAAGATGTAGACGAGCTCGAGGCCGTGGAACGCGGCGGGCTCGGTGGCGGGACTGGTGGTGTAGCCGTCGTAGGAGAAGTGGTAGCGCCACACGTCGGTGCCTCCCTCGGCAGCGGCGACCAGCGACCGGCGAGCGCCGCACACGAACTTGGCGTCGGTGTTCACCGCGATCCAGGCGTCGGTGGCGTCGTCGTAGGCCTTCTGACGCTCGCGCAGATCGGCCATCACGAATAGCAGTTTGGCCTTGAGCGCGTGGTTGGCGCCGACAAAGCGGAGACCGGCGACCCAGCTCGCTTCGGCCTCGCGCGACTCGCCCTTGGCGAGCTGGGCCTCGCCCATGCGGTAGTGCCCCAGGGCGTTCTGCGGTTCTTTTTCGATGGCGCTGCGGTACTGGCTGATGGCCTTGTCGTAGTCGCGCGCGATGTAAGCGTTGTCGCCGTCCTTGACCAATTCCCAGAACGGGCTGATGCCTTTCACCCCGTTCGGGTCCTTGCGGACCTCTCCGCTCTTGGCGTCCTTGGCCTTCTTCTGGGCTTGGGCGTTCAGTGCGAACGTTGCTGAGAGGGCGACAACGGCGATGTAGGTCAGTCTGCGCATGACGCCGTCAGTGTACCGGCGTTGTCGGCGCGTCACCACCCAATCATCACCTACAATCCGCACGCGATTCGGGCGAATCGTCGGTTAGAGTCCCGGTGTGACGTCGGTTGAGCCGTTTCCTTGGCACGAGATTCCACGCACGACACGTCAGGCCGAAGTAGCGCTCGCCGGGGTTCGTGGGCGTGTTCAAACGCTCAGTGCCGGGTCGGTGGGCCAGCATGCATCGGAGCTACTGGCCGCCGAGGTTTCGATAAGTCTCGCTACGCCACGGGTTGCCGAGCGCTTTGCTAGTCGAGGTTCCGACCTATTTTTCAGCTTGGGCGACGAGCCGAACGCGTTCGTCGTGAGCGTCGATCCCGAGCTGGTGAGTCGGGTCGTCTCACGACTCCTGGACCGTTCGCCGCCGCTCGCCGGCCCCGGCAATGCCGCTGACCCGGCGCTGCTGGGGGGGTTTGCCGCGGTGCTGACGGAGATCGCGCGTCGGGATCGGCTCTCGCAGCCGCTGATGTGGCGGCCGGCGCGCGGTCTTGGTTCGCCGCTAATCGTGCTGGATGGAGTCGCCCGTGTGGACGGTGCCGCCTTCAGCTGGTCCATATGGTGCGAGGGCGGAGGGGTTGTGCCGAGCCGTCGGCTGCGGTCGACGACCTGTCCGGTTTCGCTGCCCGTCGTCGTGGCCACGTCGACCGTACGTCGAACGGAGCTCGCCCAGCTTGAGGTCGGCGCCGCATGGCTGCCGGAAGCGTTCTTCCCTGAACAGCTCGATCCTCTCGTCGGTACCGCCTATGTCGCCGGTCCTGGCGCCGAGGTCGGGATCGCCATGGAGTTTTCAACCGCGGGAACTATGACAATGGGTCGCGGGCTGAGTAGTCTCCTAGCCGACGTGTCAGATGACCTGAACGAAGCAGAGCCGACCGCCTCGGATGCGTCCGATCCGTCGGGCGCGCTGAAGAGCGCTGTGCTGGAGGCCCCAGTTGTCGTCCGAGTCGAAATGGGCGCCGTGTCGATGAGCGCAGGTGACTGGATGGCGTTGGCGCCTGGCGACGTGATCGAAACCGGTACGCGCGTGAATGGGCCAGTGGTGTTGCGCGTTGCAGGTCGAGAAGTAGCTCGTGGTGAGCTCGTGCAGATCGACGGACGCGTCGGCGTGCGCGTCATGGAGATTTCGTCTGGAGGTCCAGCTTGAAGAGCCTGAGATTAACTTTACTCGTCGCGCTCGCGCTGCCCGCTTGCGATGATCCGAAACCGAAGCCGACACCTACGGCGAGTGCGACCCCGAGCGCGCTCGCCAGCAGCTCCGCGGGCGCGGCTCCGTCGGCGAAGCCTGCCCCGTGGTACGTTGGCAGCTTCGCAGGCCGCTACGTATCGGCCCATTACAAAATTCCCCTCGAGAAAAAGGCTGGGGCGATTCGCGAATGGGCCGACGATGAGGGCAAGGCTGCGGCTGGCCCGGGTACGGTCAAGTTGACGATCGCCGAAGACAAGTCGGTGACGGGCGAAAGTTCGGGGGCGCTAGGTGACATGAAGCTGACCGGTGCGCTCGACGGCGACGTGCTGAGCGTGCGGCTGCTGCCAAAGAAGGGCGGTCCCATCGCGTCGGCCTTCTTCACAGCCAAGCGTGACGGCGAGGGATTTACGGGCCAGATCCGCGCGTCGAGCGGGGATAGTACGGTCGTGCGACTCGCCGGGCTCACTTTGACCAAAGGTAGTGACCCGAGCAAAGCAGCGGAGCCTAAACTGCCTGCTCCTCCGGCCTCCGGGGCGGCGGCGCCGAGCGCGGCATCCTCAGCCGCGGCGCCTCCGGGGAAGCCTCCAGCCTCCGCAGCGGCACCCAAGTAGATCGAGATCGCGCCCCGTGCCGACCGCGCTCTTCGACCTCACACCCCTATCGACTGAGGCGAGTACGCGCGGTATCGGTCGCTACGTTGCAGACCTGGGTGTGGCGCTGCATCGCGCGGCGGCCGGCCAGGATGATCTGCGGGTGCTTGGCTTGGAGCGCCTCCACATGATCGGCACTGCGGATGTCACAGAGGATATCGAGGGCGCGCTGCTGCGGTTGGTCGATCCTCAGCGTAGTCGCGAGGAACTCACCGTGTGGGCGTACCGGCTGCGGATCGCGCTGGCTCCTGCAACCCGCGCCATCGCCCCCGATCTCGTGCACTCCGGGCATCCCGGTGCGACGCCGCTCGGCGAGCTGAACTGTCCGCGCGTCGTGACGTGCCACGATCTGATCCCGCTGAAGTATCCGGATCAGTACCTCGACTGGCGGGACGGCTACCTGCCGGGGCGTCAGCGCGTTGAGCAGCGACGCTTCACCGCAGCCGACCACGTGATCGCGGTGAGTCGCGCCACGGCCGATGACTTGGTCCGGCTGCTCCACGTGCCCGCGTCGCGGATCTCGGTCATCCCGCACGGCATCGACCCGTCGCGATGGTCGCCCGAGCCGCAGCATGCCGATGCCGATGTGCGCGCGCTGCACGGCCTCGCGAACCGCGACTATCTGCTGTACGTCGGGGGTGCCGATTGGCACAAGAACCCGGAGGGCATGTTTGCCGCGCTCGCAGCGGTCCGCAAGCGCGCCCCGGATCGTGATCCCGCGCTCGCCTGGGCCGGCCAGCTGCGCCCGAAGGTCGAGAAACAAGTCCGAGCGATGGCGCTCGACGCGGGGGTGGCGCAAGCGCTCGTCTTCACGGGCTACGTAAACGACCAGCACCTGGGCGCGCTATATCGCGGTGCCACTGCCGGACTGTTCGTGTCGCGGGCGGAAGGCTTCGGCTATCCGCTGCTCGAAGCGATGTCGACCGGTTGTCCGATCGTGACCAGTAACTCTGGCAGCATGAGCGAAATCGCCGGCGATGCGGCGTTTCGCGTCGACGTGGAAAATACCGATGCCGTCGCCGAGGCGGTGCTAACGCTGTTCAACGACAGTAACGAGCGCCGATCGCTGGCGTCCCGCGGCATCAGTCGCGCGTCGCACTACAGCACCGAACGCATGGCCGCCGACACCCTCGACGTCTACCGCACAGTCCTCAGCAGCGCCTAGTTCCGTGGCGTCAACGCGCCACGAGACGCGGGTGGCAAACGCCGGGCGCGACCAAAGAAGCGGCGAACGCCGGGCGCGACCAAGTTCCGTGGCGTCACGTGCGACGAGACGCGGGTGGCAAACGCCGGGCGCGACCAAAGAAGCGGCGAACGCCGGGCGCGAC
>JAUIKB010000749.1 GCA_030430975.1 Polyangia bacterium | reverse complement strand
AGTGGTTGCCTTGCGGAAAATTTTGGGCGGAACGGTAGCCTTGAGCGCTCTGAGCGCTGGTGCTTGCGCCAACGTGCTGGGAATCGAAGACACCGAGGTCGCTGCCGCCTGCATCGATGGTGACCTGTCTTATGACGGCGGCGATGGGCCGGGTGAGGGCGCATCCAAAGGCGGCAAAGGCGAAGACTTTAGCTGTGTCGGTAACTTGGGGAATGAGACGGCGGCGACGGAAACCGTCAACGTCACGCTCGCCGTGGTCAACCTGGTGAATCCTTCGGAGACCATCGAAGGGGTCAACGTCAAGGCGTGCGGATCACGTGGCGATGTCAACTGCGACAACGTGGTTGCGGAGGGCACGACCGACGCTGCAGGAATGGTCACTTTGGAGGTCCCGACCAAGACGCCGCGTGGACTCAAGGGGTATGCGGGTTATTTCGATATCGAAGGCCCTGCCGGCGGTGACTACCTGAAGTACCTGCAGTTCTTCACTCGCCCGCTGGTAACGGACCGGTTCTTTCCGCTCCTGCTCGTCAGCCGCAACAACTTCAAGATGCTGTTCTCGGATGCCGACGTTGCCGGCGACTTCAGCCGCGGCGCTTTGGCGCTCGAAGCGGTGGACTGCCCGAACGCCATGGTAGATCCCGCCAACGAGGGCGCGCCCAATATCCGGTACGCGATCCAGAACTCGTGCGACGTGCTGGACGAGCAGTCACGGGAGTTCTATTTTGCGAGCGGCGCGCCGTCCACCACTGCAAAGGAAACCCGAGGCGATTTGGCCATCGGTGGGTTCATCGGCGTCAAGCCAGGAAACGACGTCACGGTGCAGGCCTACTGGCGCACCGATGCTCAGAATCTCAAGGTGGTCGAAGACGAGCTGATCGTTCGGGCTGGAACGCTTACGACGCTGCGCTTTGAGCCTAACCGGTAGAGCAGACCTAGCTCGGATAGGCACAGGGCCGGACGAGATAGGCCAGGGGTGTCGCGTCGGGTGCTTTCGGACTCACGGGGTAGCTCCCGACGAGCGTGAACCCGAACCGCTTGCAAAGCTGGAGAACGCCATCGTTGGTCTCCAGCGTGAACGCTACGATGTACTGGAGCGGCGATGCATCCGCCCGAGCGAGCACGCTCTTGACCGCGAAGCCCGTGATCCCGCTCGCAACGTGTTCGGGATCGACGTACGCGCTCATCTCAGCCATCACGCCCTTGACGGCCGGGTTCGACCGAAACGGGGAGAGACTGATCCAGCCAACCACCAGACCGTCGAGGGTCTCAGCGCACGTGAAACTGAAGATCTCGGTTTGGTTGAGCAACCGCTCGGCGAAGTACGTCTTGTAGTCCTTGTCCTGAGGCGGCGGCGTTCCCAAGCTGGACTCGATGCCACGACGCCAGATGCCCAGCACGTCGTCCAAATCGTCGATCGTCGCCTGGCGGACTCGAAAGCGTGGTTGATCGGCCATCGAGCAAAACTACCACGGAAACCACAGCGCTTTCAGGCACCGGCGACCTTTGGGGGGCTCTAAGGTCGCTTTACCGAGGCCTGCGACGCAAGGTACTATCCGGTTTCCCTTTCGCGAGCGGGACAGCTGCTAGCGCATCAACACTCCCGCACCGACCCCAATATGCACTCACTGAGAGCCGGCGACGTCCTTTCCTATTCCTCTGGAAGCAATGACTTAGACGCATACGGGTTCCGCACCTTACGTAAGGGCGGCAACCTGATGGCCTTGTTTCAGAGTCGCTGGCCCGATCTGGTGCGCGGCTTCAGCAACAAGCTACCGATGGTGATCAATGCGTACCCCGCGTGCGTGGGCACGTTCGACTTCGCGGTGACCGTCGACACCTATCTAAGCCTCGCCACGGGTTCGCGGGCACTCCACTTTGCGCATCTCGAAAAGATGCCGGTCATGTTGATCGGGCAACCGTTGTTCTTGGCCGACCTGCTGTTTCGACATCTCGCCAAGACGCCGCTACTACCGGAGACGCTTTTGCTCGCATCGGGAGGCTACGTGATGCCGAGTACGTTGGAGTCTGCGGTGCGCAAGCTCGTCGAACCGTATTGCAAGGACTTCAACGTGATCCACGGCTACGGAGTTGCCGAGGTCGACGCAGGCTGCCTGTTCGCCAGCGAACGCACCGACGATGGCCATTTGGTGTACGAGCCACGCAGTGCTGACGTGGAGGTGACGCTGGAGGGGACCGACCTCTCGCTGTCGTTGCGCAGCCCAAACGGGGGTTACACCGTCGAACGGTTCGCAACCGGGGACTCCGGGCGTGTCGCCAAGTCGACGCAGGGTACGTCCGGTTACGTCATCTGGAACGACGAACGCCTGCATCCGAACGTGCTCAAAATCATGGAGAGTTGGAGCTACGACGAGTGGGCGCGACGAACTGGATACCTCTACTACGGTCGCGAGATCCGCTTCCAGCTGCGCAAGGGTTACCAACCGGAGATCGGCCTTGAGGCTGAGTTTCACGATTACGAGCGGAAATACGGCCACTACTGGTTGTTCAAGCCGGTATGGGGGCGCGCGGCGGACGCCGGTCGCAACCACCCGCTGCGGCGCACCATCATGTAGGTCTAGGTCGCCGAACCGCGCACCTTGCGAGGAGAATCCATCCGCTGGCAACGGACTATTCCTTGCAGCGCTGTACTCCGACCCTTAAGCTGGAAACAGTATGTCGCAAGGACGCAAACCGTGAGTGCACCCTCCTCTGAGGACCTCACGATGGAGGTGGAGCCTGGCGATATCCTGGCCGGGAAGTACCGCGTAGAGAAGCTCTTGGGCGCGGGCGGAATGGGCGTCGTCGTGCAGGCGACGCATGTCGTGCTGAACGACCGTGTGGCGCTGAAGTTCCTCCTGCCAGCAGTGGCGAAGCACGAGACAACGGCAGCCCGGTTCCTACGCGAAGCGCAGGCAGCCGTCCGCATTAAGAGCCCTCATGTGGCTCGGGTGATCGATGTCGGGACGATCGAGGAAACCGGCTCGCCGTACATGGTGATGGAGTACCTGGAAGGGAAAGACCTTTCCGACATCATCGAGCAAGAGGGCCCACTCGACGTTGGCCTGGCCGTTTTATACGCTCTTCAGGTTTGTGAGGCGCTGGCCGCCGCCCACACCGCAGGTGTGGTGCATCGCGATATCAAGCCGGCCAACATCTTTTTGACGCGGGCTGGGGACGGCTCGCCGGTTGCCAAGGTGCTCGACTTCGGGATCTCCAAAGTCGCGGCGGATATGGGCATCTCCAGCCTCACGCAGACTCAGGTGTCGATGGGTTCGCCGTTGTACATGTCGCCGGAGCAAATGCGCTCAGCGCGCACCGTGGATTCCCGTGCGGATATTTGGTCGCTTGGGGTCGTGTTGTACGAAGCGCTGACCGGCACCCTGCCGTTCATGGCGGACTCGATGCCGCAGCTCTGCGCTTTGGTGCTGGAAAATACCGCGCCGCCCATTCGTTTGGCGCGTCCGGACATTCCCGAGGAACTCGAGCGCGCCATCGCGCGCTGCCTAGAAAAGGAACCCTCAGAACGCTACCAATCCGTGGGCGAGTTGGCCCGGGACATCGGCCCATTTGCCGGCGACCTGGGCGTTTCCTCGGCCGACCGCGTGAGCCGGATTCTCGACAGCATCGGTACGTCTAGGACGGTCAGCAACATGCAGGCTCCGCGTCCGTCGATGGCCTCGATTCAGGAAGAGATCACCGGAAAACACGCCACGTCGACCGCGTTTGGCACGACAGGTGTGCCCCAGAAAGAACGCGATGTTCGACCCTACGTCGCGGTCGCGGTGCTCGGCCTAGGACTCGTCGGAGTGACGCTCTGGGGCATCAATCGCGGTGCCAACGACGTAGCGCCGGCCGCTGCGCCTCCCATCGAGGCGCCGGCCGTCACGAGCGCCACAGAGCCCACCGAGCCAGCGCCGACCACCGAGCCCGTCAAGG
>JAUIKB010000748.1 GCA_030430975.1 Polyangia bacterium | reverse complement strand
CCGAGCGGCTTATTCCTCAGCGCTCTTCGGACTGCAAGCCCCGCTTTTTCACCCGAAAAGCTGGCCCCTCGATGCTACTGGTCCAGACGTGGATTCCGGCTCTGAGGTTCTTGCGCCAGGTATCCGGCGGCACCTCCCGCTGGCCGGAGCCGTGACCTCCGAACCCTTGCTCGCTGCCATTCGGCGCGCCGCCGCGGAATTGGGTTTAAACCATATCGGGGTCTGCGGTCCGGCGGCATTGGGCGACGAAGGGCAGCGACTCGCTCGCTGGTTGCAGCAGCAGCGACACGGCGAAATGGCCTACCTGGAGCGCCCCGCGCGCCACGCGCCCGCTCTGCTGCTACAAGACGTGAAGTCGGTCATCGTGGTAGCCCTCGAGCACGGCGATGACCACGGGGTGCCAAACGAACTCGAGGGGGCGGTTGCACGCTACGCTCGGGGCGCCGACTATCACCACGTGCTTAAGCTGAGGCTGCATGCCCTCGGCGACCGAATCGCGGAAGCCGCGTCGCGCGCCGTGCTGGCTCGCGCGTGCGTGGACACGGCCCCCCTGTTGGAACGGGCGTTTGCAAGCCGCGCCGGGCTGGGGTTCATCGGTAAGAACACGCTGCTGATCACGCCCGGTGTTGGCAGCTATACTCTGCTCGGCGTTCTGCTCGTCGACGTCGAGCTGCCCACCGACGACGCGCTTCAGCCACGCTGCGGGAGCTGCACGACGTGCCTCGATCGTTGTCCGACCGGGGCATTTCGAGGCCCGTACGACTTGGACGCGACACGCTGCATCTCGTATCTAACCATCGAGTACCGCGGTGTGATCCCCCGAGAGTTGCGACCGATGATCGGAACCCACGTGTTCGGCTGCGATGTGTGTCAGTCCGTGTGTCCGTTCAACGCCGCAAAAGCCAAACAGCCGGACGCTGAGCTGGCGTCGCGTTTGCCGGGCGGTCTGGTCGACCTGCCCGCGTGGCTTTCCCTCGGCTCTTCGGCGTACCGCCGGCTGGTCAAAGGCACGTCGCTGCGCCGCGCCAGCCGGACCCAGCTGGCTCGTAACGCGGCCGTCGCCCTGGGCAACAGCGGCTCACAGGCTGCCGTCCCCGCTCTACAGCGCGCGCTGCGTGAACACTCGAGCGCCCTGGTACGGCTGCACGCGGCGTGGGCGTTGGGCCAACTCGGCGGAGAAGCAGCCGTACGGACGTTGTCGCGGGCGTCTCGCGAGGACGGTGACCCGGGCGTGCAGGCGGAAGCCACGGCCGCGTTACTTGACGCTCAGGCGCGAAAGCGCGACGGTTGAGCCCATGAAGGGTCGCGTCTGGGCAGTAGTCGCTACGGCAGTAGCGTTGACCGTTGCGCTCCCGGCCTCCGCCGACACGCCGCCGCAGGGACCAGACACGGCGACCGCGAAAGTCGAGACCGAAAGCCCAGCGCGGCGTCCGATTGCGCTGGCGCTGCTGGCAGCCGTCTTCCTGGTGATTTCGGGCGTGGTCGGCGCCAATGATCGCCCGGATGGCGATCCACCCGCGGCTCCGCCACCGCCCCCACCGGCCGGCTAGCGCCGCCGCGTCACTTCAGCCGTGTGCCGAGGAACGCCAGCGTGCGCTCCCATGCCAGTTTCGCGCAGGCTTCGTCGTAGACCTCCGGGCGCGCACCGTTCATGAAGGCGTGTTGCGCGTCGTAGCGGTGGAGCGCGAAGTCCACCCCGCCCGACTTCAGATCGCCCTCCAACGCGTTCACGGCGTCCGGCGTGCACCAGTCATCCTGATTCGCGAAGTGACACAGCAGCGGCACCTTGATCGTGGCCGGATCCGCGACCTCTTTCGGAGGGATGCCGTAGAACGCAACGCTGGCGTCGAGCTCGGTGAGTTTGGCGGCGGCGATCAGCGCGAGCGCCCCACCCATGCAGAAACCCGCGACCGCGGTCTTAGGCGCCGAGCGCTTGAGATGTTGCAGTGCGCCGCGCACATCCTGCGTTGCAGCATCGGGAAAGTTCAACTCGCCCATCAAGTGGTTCGCCTCGTCAGCGTCACCCGCGAGCTTGCCGCGGAACAGATCCGGAACGAGCGCGGTGTAGCCGGCGTCAGCAAACCGGTCCGCGGTCTGTTTGATCTGGTCGTTGAGCCCCCACCACTCCTGGATCACCACCACGGCCGGGGCGCCGTCGCCGGCAGTCGCCTGGTAGCCGGGACACGCCTTGCCGTCCGGTCGCTGAAACTCGATCATTTCGCCCATCGCTGTTCCTCCTCAGGTTGGCTCTGGCGTGCAGGATGTCGAATTAGGCGTCAACCCACAGGCTCGCGTAGCGTTGTCGCTGGGGGTAGGCTGTGGTGGCAATGGCCGCGAAGAACAAATCAAAAAACAAAGACAAGAAGCGCTCCAAGGACCGCAAGAAACAACGCAAATCGCGCGAAGCCGTTGTCAGCGTGGACGCGTCGCAACCCGCCGCCAGTGACCGCGTTCGCAACGAATGGATTCGGCGTGTCGAAGCCGAGTACCGGTCGGCTGCCATCACGCAGCACCTCACCTTGTGGCTCATCCAGATGGGCGCGTCCCCCGACCTGATCAGTGACGGGTTGCGCATCGTCACCGACGAACTTACCCACGCCGAACTGAGCCACGCAGCCTACGTGGCCGCTGGCGGTACGGGCGCACCCCAGATCGACCGTGACTCGCTAGGCTTGAAGCGCAAGGCAGAACAACCTCTCGAGTTCGATGTGACGCGTGCGGCCACCGACGTCTTTTGTCTGGGGGAAACGGTGGCCGTACCGCTGTTCAAAGAACTGCGGCAAGAATGCTCGGTGCCCGAAGCTCGCGCCGTGCTCGACCGAGTCCTCGTCGATGAGGTACGGCATCGGGACTTCGGATGGACCCTGCTCGAGTGGCTGTTGGAGTTGCCCAGCGCGGCACAGCTGAAGAAGCTAGTCGAAGCGGAACTCCCCCGCATGTTCACGCGTATTCGCAGCCTGTATTCACCGCCAGCCGCGAAGAAGGACGTTCAAATGCCGACCTCGGAGCGCGCCTGGGGACTGATGCCAAGCGCGCGATACGGCGCGATACTGGAGCGGTGTCTAGAGCGCGACTATCTGCCGCGCTTCGAGCGCCTCGGGATCGACGCCCAGGCGGCTTGGGATCGGTCACAGGTCGCCTCCTAGTCAGGAGCCGCTTGCGACCAGTGACCGATTGCCCGATACCGACACCGTGAGCGACTCCGCACCCACCGAACGTCGGCTTGGCCTGAATACCGGATTGTCGTATCGGATCCTGGAGTGGAACCCGTCGGCCAAAGCGCGCGGGACGGTGCTGCTCGTGCACGGGTTCCTCGACAATGCCTACGGGTGGCAGGCGATGGTCGAAGCGGGCGCTGGCCGCGACCTGCACGTCATCGCGCCTGACATGAGGGGTCACGGAAAGAGCGATCGTGTCGGGGCCGGCGGCTACTACTACTTCCTCGATTACGTTGCAGACCTTGCCAGCGTCGTCGATCAACTCGCCAGCGACACGCTATTTCTGGTGGGCCATTCCATGGGCGGCGCGATAGCCGCATACTACGCTGGCACCTTCACCAGCCGCGTGTCGCGGCTAGCGATCCTCGAGGGCACCGGTCCCGCCGACGAGGCGGCTTCTGCCGGACCGGAGCGCGTCGCCGCCTGGATTCGGGGTCAGGCCAAAGCGCGCCGACGCGCCCCGACCGCGTATCGCTCCGTCGAGGCGGCCGCGCAACGCTTGCGACAGGTCGACACGCTGCTGGATGCCAGTCAAGCGCTACGACTCGCGGAACACGGCACCACCGAGGTCGACGGACAGCGCGTGTTCGACCACGACCCACTTCACCTTACGCGCGGCCCGTATCCGTTTCGATTGGACTTCGCTGAGCGCTTCTGGGCGGCCATCGACTGTCCAACGCTCCTGGTCGACGCAGAGCTCTCTACGCTCAGACACGATGCGG
>JAUIKB010000747.1 GCA_030430975.1 Polyangia bacterium | reverse complement strand
TGGTGGGCGTGCTCGAGTCGGTTGCCCTACCACCCACGGTCGCCGCCGGTTCGGTGAAGGTCGTGTTCACGCCTCGTTAGGCCACCGCGCCTGCGCCGCCGGGGTCGCGCATCCGCCACGTGCCCGCACGCCTGCTATGCTTCCCAGATGCGTCACGCGCTTGTAGCGGCCGTCCTCCTGACATGCGCGTGTGAGCCGCCCTCCACGTCGCCGTCGTCGTCGGTCGGATCGTTCACGCCCCAGGCAGGCGAAACCGAGGCGATCGGCTGGGCACACATAGACGCTGCCAGCGGCGGCGCACTGGAGATTCCGGACGGCGCCGAGCTCGTGATCCCGCCTGGGGCGCTGTCCGCCGACACCACCATCGTCGTGCGCGTTCCAAGCTCGCCGTCGCCGGTCAATCGCGTGTACGTACTCGAGCCTGAGGGCACGAAGTTCTCGAAACCGGCCATCCTGCATATTCCGTACCCCGACAACGCGCAGGGCAAGGATCCGATGGCGATTGTTCACGCCGCCAGCGATCTCCACCCCGAGCTCAATGCCGGATCCGAACTGACGCACTGGGCGCCCCTCGACGTGGTGGGCCGGGACGAGGACGCCAACCTTCTGTCGGTTGAGCTCGATCACTTCACGTTCGTGTACGCGACGTTCGCCGTTGACGAAGGCGCGTACCTGGTCGTCGATTACCCCTGGGAATTCCTGCGGCCGGCCGACGTGCTGGTCACGCTGACTAAGGTTTCGGGTGCCAAGGGGCCAAACTGGCAGCCGGGCCACGTCGGCATGATCCGGCGTACTCCCGGCGGGCCAAACATGTGGCCGGCGGGAACGATCGTTGAGTCGACACCGCCCAAGGTCACGGGCAGCAACGCCACCGGCTTCAAGACGGACCCCACACACCTGTATCTCGGTGCCCGGCGCCCGAAGGGCACCGAGCTGACCGACCCGCGGCGCAAGAAGGTCGTCGATTGGGCTGTGAGCAAGATCGGCTCCGACTACAGTCTGACCGGGCAGGGTAACCACGGCGCGCTGCAGTATCCGGGCACCACCGATACGTACAGCTGCGTCGGTCTCGTCGAGGCCGCCTACGATCGGGTCAATCGCGGCATGCTAAACCTTTTCCGTGAGGTTTCACTGTCGACGCCGATCGAAATGTTCCTGAACACCGAGCCCGTCACCGAGATCGAGGTCGATGTCGGCCAGACCCTAAAGCTCCCGATCTACGGGGTCGTGGTCGACACCGGGTCACCGTACGTGTTCAACACGTTCCGTGGCTGGTACCAGCGCGACACGCGCTATTCGATTTCGGCCGGGAACCTGCCTGAAGGCGCCAAGTTCACCGGTTCGGCAACGGCGGGGTATGTGCTCGAATTCACGCCCACGGTCGAGCACGCTTGCAACAACGACACGTGCCCGGCGCCCGGCAAGCCGTACGACATCACGATCGTCATGGACGCGAATCCGAAGGCGAACGTGATGGGTTCGGTGATCTCCCTCGACCCGGTCCATATCGAACAGACGCTTCGGATCAACGTGCTGGGCAACTCCGCCACGAAGAACCTGCCGGCGATCGATCTCGGCATGACTCAACACATCTTCAGCGTCGACATCCCGAGGGGCGCCGTCGTCACCGGTACTGAGTTCATCGATCTGGCGACCGGCCAGACGCCGTCCTCCAATCCGTTCGAAAATCATACGCTCACTCCGGGCACGCCCAGCTGCGGCGACGGCGGCTGCACGCTGAGCGTAATCCTCGAGCGCACCGGTCCCAAGGTCGGCACGCCGAGCATCGACGTGCGCTTCTACGTCGACTACGAGATCCCGCGCTACGACGGGAACTAGTTCAGCGCAGCCGGCCTTCCTTCATGCCGGTCACCGTCAACAGTTCGAATGCGCCAGCCTGAGTCCACATGCCAAGCTGCTGCGGGTCCGCTACATCCACACCCGCCAGCAGCACGAACAGCGCTCCGGTGGCGGCATCGAGATTGGCGTACTGGGCATCGACGGGTGCGCCCATCATCGTGTCGACCTTGCGGTCACCGGCGGCGTTGGCGCAGCCGTCGCTTCCGTCCGCCTTGACAGCGAACATTTCGGGACGTCCCGGTCGTTCCTCTTCGGAAAAGTACACGATGCAGTCGCTGTCTTGCGTGAACTGTGGCGAGATCAGCTCGGCTTCGCCGAGCGGATTTAGGTACTCGAACTTCACGTCATCGATGCTCAGATCGAGGGAGATTTTCGCGGGCATGCTGCTGCCATCAGCCGGCGCGCTGTGAATCGCACGCATGCTGCCGGTGCGGCTAAAGAACGCCAGGCGACTCGAGTCTGGCGACCACGTGAACGTCTGGGTGATCAGGCCTGTATCGACCTTCAGATCCGCTGAAACCTTCGTCATGTCGCTGCCATCGGGCTTGATCGTATACAGAGCGAAGTCGTTACCGCTGCCGTCCGCGCTCATCCGGTAGGCGATCATCGACCCGTCCGGAGAGAAGCTGTAACTATCGTCGATGAAGCCGCTCGCGGTGCCGGCGAGCTTCTGCTTGCCGCTGCCGTCCGCCGCGCTGATGTACAGCTCGGGCGCGCCGCCGGAATCGTCTACCCACGCGACGGAGGCGCCGGTCGGCGACGGTTTGAACGTCTTGGCGGCGCCTGTGCTCAGCATCGTGGCACCGGTGCCGTCCGGCTTGATGCTGTGCACCCCAGCGTTGTCGCGGTACACGACGCGGGACGAGTCGGCGGTCCACCTGAAACGCCCCGCCATCTTCGCGGTGATCTCCAGGTTCAGCATCAAGCGCGCAGCGTTGGAGCCGTCGACGAACGCCGCCCAGAGCTCTTGCTCACCGTTGTTGTCGCTATCGGATGCGTAGGCCAGACGCATGCCGTCCGGAGCGAACTTGAACCCCTCGCCGCGCGCGGAGCTCGTGGGGACATTGGCGGCGATTTCGGCGTGCTCCGTCCCGTCCGGCTTTACGGTGTACAAGCGGACGCCGCTCGTGTCGTCGAGCTCACCCTGGTACGCGATCCGGTCGCCGGTCGACGCCCACGCGTAGTCGAACCGAATGCTCCCGAACTGCGCCATCGGATCCACCTGGGAAATCGCCATCGCTGTGCCGCCGCCCACCGGAACGACGCGCAGCTGATTCACCTGACCCATGCCCTCGTCGGAGGGGTAGATCACATGCTGGCGGTCCGGTGATAGCTCGAAGCGACCGACGCCGAACGAATCCATCGCCAGGTTGCCGTTCAGGGTTTCTACGGTGCCGTCCCGCCGCACCAGATCGAGCGTGGCTTGGCGGTTGTCGTCGATGGATACAAACACCATCGCCGGTTCGGAAGTGCTACCCCCGCCGCTACCGCTCGATCCGCCCGATCCGCCCGCGGCGCCGCTGCCGCCCTGACCAGCATTGCCCGCCGTCGCCCCCGTGCCCGCGCTGCCACCGGTCGCCCCGGAGCCCCCCGCGCCGCTGCCGCCAGACGAACTGCCTGCGGAGCCATCCGCCCCGGAGGTGCCACCCAGGCCGCCGTTGTCATCGGTTGCGTCGCCTGGACAGCCCACGCACACCGCGAGTGCCGTCGTCGCTGCAGCTGCCAATTGCAATCTCGTATCCATTTCCCTCAGCCTTTCCGCTGGAGAATGCATAGCGGCGAGTTTGGGGGGTTGGTTAGCCCCGGGATTGGGGGGACAACGTCATTCGGCCGGGCAGGGGAGAAGCCGCGTTATGCTGAAGAGCCTACAAAAACCCTAGAACTGGGGGGCTTGCGGTGTCGTTCGCGGGCGCTATCTCGATCTGATGCCGGCGGTAGTCGCGGAGAGCGCTGGGGTCGTGGTCGATGTGTTTCCCGACCGGCGAGTCGTTAGGGTGACGCGTAAGCGCGATGCAACGAAGCGCGCATCCGAGGACATCGCCGCCCAATACGATCAGATGAGATCGGTGCTGCTGGACCCGACTTA
>JAUIKB010000746.1 GCA_030430975.1 Polyangia bacterium | reverse complement strand
ATGCCACGCGTTAATGCCACGTCCCTTGTCGTTCCGGTCGAGGTTAACGGCGAAAAGGCGCTTGGTTTGATCGCAACCGGCTATGCGGAGGCGGTCGTGGACTCGTCTTCTGGCACCGAGCCCACCTGGGTGTCTTTGCGTTTTGGCGATCGGGTCGAGGTCAAGGATGTCCCCGCGCTATCCAAGGATCTCTCGGGTTTGTCGCGAGATTTGAAGGCGCCCATCAAGATCTTGTTGGGCGTGAACCTGCTTCGACACCTGCGTGCAACCATCGACTTCGGTGGCGACCAGTTCGTCGTCCGCTCGTTCGAGCCGCCGCCACCACCCCAGGCGACCACCGTGCGGCTCAACTACGCGCGAGGCGGCGGCATGATCATGCGCAGCTCGCTCGGTCTCAAGGACGATTCGCCCAACGCGGCCCTGCTCGTGGATACAGCCATGACCTACCCGATCGCTCTGGATGCGGGTGGATGGAAAAAGGCGGGCGTGCCGCTGAAGTCCCTGACGACGGTGCGGGATGCCGGCGATCTGAAGCAGGGCCTGGTTCCGATGTTGCGACTCGGGGCGTTCGAGGTTCCGCGGATCCCTGGGGTCAAGGTAGACAAGTTCGAGCAGGGTCTCGAAATCGACCTCGATGGTCTGGTTGGTGCCGGTCTGCTAGCTGCATTTCGCGTCACGTTCTCGGACGGTGGCCGGTCGATGTGGCTCGAGGACGCGCCGCCGGTTTCGCAAGCGGGCCCGCCGCCGCCTGGTTCCGACCAGCCGACGCTCGAGAATCCGGACGTGAAGCTGCCCGGTGGGCTCGGCGGTCCTGGTGGTGCACGGCCGCCTGGTCTCGATCCGAACCTGCCGATGCCCAATATGCCGACGCCCAAGTTCAAGAATCCCGGACAGCCGCCCAAGAAGTAGGCGTGGTGGTGTAAACTCGCGCGCATGACGGTGCGAGGCGTGGCGATTTATGCGGGTAGTTTTGACCCGCCGACCAACGGACACCTCGACTTGGTCGAGCGAGCGTCGCAGCTTTTCCCACGCGTTATTGTTGCGATCGGGTTTCACCCCACGCGCAAGCCTCTGTTCGCGGTCCCCGAGAGGCTAGAGCTACTCCGCGAGAGCTGTCGACAGTTCGAGAACGTTGAGATTGCGTACTTTCGCGGCTTGCTGATCCAGTACTGCAAGAGTGTCGGCGCTGCCGTCATCGTGCGCGGTCTGCGCGCGGCCACGGACTTCGAGTACGAGCTTCAGATCGCTCACGCCAACGCGGACCTCGCCCCGGATATCGACACGGTGTTTCTACCCACCCGTACCAACTACGGGTTTATCTCCGCGTCGCTTGTTCGTGAGATCGCAAGTCACGGGGGAGACGTTTCGCGCTACGCGCCGCCGGTGGTCTGCGAGGCGTTGAAGAAGCGCTTCGGCGAAGCCGATGCGGCTAGCATCAGCGCCGAGCGTCGCGAAGGCTGATTCAGTCGGTGTAGACGGCCCATGGGGTGGGCATGAAGAGCAGCACGAACATGAGCAGCGTTCCGGCCGCCAGCCACCTCCGACCGGGGCTGAGGCTGTTGTCGTCTGTTGGCGGATGCTCCCGTCCAGAGAAGCGGCCGATCGCGAACGTTACGAAGAACCACACGATCCAAAACGACGAGTTCGAGATCGCAAGCCCCAGCGGCATCTGTGAGGCGCCCGAATAGATCGGGATCAAAAATTTTGCCAGATTGAAAAGAAATAGCGGTATCAGCGCGTAGCGTACGAACTTCGCGAAGTGGTTCTGTCGAGGACCGAACAAGGCGTAGGCGATGTGACCGCCATCGAGCTGTCCCCACGGCAGCATGTTGATCATCGTGACCAAGAAGCCGGCCCAACCAGCCATGGCCGTGGGGTGCAGAAACACGTCGTGCCCCGCGGGGATTGGGCCGACGACTAAGCGTTTCAGCGCGAGGTAGAGCAGCCCCTGCCCCTCTTGAATGTAGAAGCCGGGAGAAACCGGCTTCACGGCTGAGAGATAGAGTCCGATGATCATCACCGGCACAGCGACCACCATACCGGCGAGCGGGCCGGCCGCTCCGATATCCAGCAGAGCGTTTCGGGAGCGAATCCGTCCACGCATCGCAATCACGGCGCCCATCGTGCCGAACGGGCTCAAGTACGGAAGCGGGATGAAGAAGGGCAGCGACGCGTCGACCCGGTGGATGCGCGCTGCGATCCAGTGGCCAAACTCGTGGAACAGCAGGATGAGCAGCAATGGGACCGCGAATGTCCAGCCGCTGAGTAAGGAGCCACCAGTGTATTGAGCGCCAGCCATGAACACGGTGACGACCGTCGCGGCGAACAGGGCTAGGTTGCGTTGCCAGCGGATCTCGGTTGGTGCGGAAGGCACGGAATCGTCAACGTATTCGCCAGGGGGACCCGCATCCGGGCGCCGCGACGAAACCGGCGCTGGTGCGGGAGCGCCTTCGACGGGCGGAAAGCTGCCGGAGCTGGGTTCGCTCACGTGTGGAGCGAATCCTTGAGGCTCGCGACCAAGCGATCGAGCTGCGGCGCGAGGTCCGCATCGAGCACGCCGAGTTCGGTGGTGATGCGCAGGTTGCCGCGGGCACGTGACGGGTCGGCGGTGATGCGTACGGCGTCCGGCTCCAGGCCGAGCGCAGGTCGTTGTCGCTCCAGCTCAGCCGCGTCGTCGGGGTGAGCGGCGATCTCCGCCGTGCGTGCTCCTCGCGCCTCGGCCAGCGCACGCCTCGCTAGGTCTGCGATGCGGTTGGGTGCGAGCTGTAGCTCGGCCCCGAGTAGACGCTCGGCGAGTAGGCGCGCCAGGGCGACGCTGCGCTCGAGGGTTGCGGCATCGGCGCGTTGCTCTTGCTGCGTGACCCGCAGAACGCGCGCTGCCAGCTGGGCGACCGCGGTCGCTCTGCCCTCTGCCTCGGCGGCCAGGCGTGTGTGCGCCGCCACGCGGTCGGCGGCTTGGAGGACCTTGGCGGCCTCGGTTTGCGCGCGCTGCAGGATGGATCGCGCCTCGAGCTCGGCGTCGACCGTCGCCTTTGGAATGACGCGCGCGCTCGGGGCTCGCCGGGGACGCGCGAGCGGCGTCGCGTTGAAGTCACCGGCGGGGATCACGCGTCCGGGCCGAATCGTCATCGGAGTTTTCTCGCGTCGAGCGCCACGCGCAGTTGAGCCATGCCGGTGGCGAGGAACTTGGCGCGGACGGTGCGGTCGGGATCGGCGAACCCCGCGTGCGTTTTCCGTGTGGTGGCGTGCGGCGCCGGGAGTCCGTTGAGCAGCGCGTCGCCGCGCTGACCGAGCAGGTAGTGGCCAGTCATGAAGCCCAACTCAAAACTCACCAACGGATCCGGATCAGCCATGATGCGCCTCGGAAGTAACACGATACCGACCCTCGCGCTGTGCAACGCGCCCGTCGTCGACCAGTTTGGCCAGGTGTGCCGCGAGGCTGAGCTTGGCGAGCGGCCAGATCGCTTGAGGCGTATCCACGTAGGCGAGCGCGACTAGGTCGTCCAGATCGCCGCCTGCTTCTGCGAAGTGCTCGACGGCCGAGACGACCTTGGATTCGCGCTTAAGTCGGTGTTGGATGTAGTAGCGAAACAGTTCAGTGGGCGTCGTGATCGGATCGCCGTGTGCGGGTAGAGCCGAGCTGGCGCCTAGCGCTGCGAGCCGCTCGAGCTGGTTCAAGTAGACCGCCATGTCGCCATCGCCCGGCTCGATCAGAATCGTCCCGACGCTCGCCACCATATCGCCGACCACGACGGTTCCCGACGCCGCGTCGTGCAGGCACACGTGTCCCCAGGCGTGACCCGGCGTGTGAAGCACGGTCCAGCGCGCCGGCGTCGGGCCTTCCAGGGTGAGCACGTCGCCGTCGTTGAGCAGTCGATCGACCTTCGTCTTGAGATGCTTGGCGGTGTCGGCGTGGCACCAAACCGGAGCGTTCAGCTCACGCTGCAGGACGT
>JAUIKB010000745.1 GCA_030430975.1 Polyangia bacterium | reverse complement strand
TTATCGACGGTCAACGTCGGATGCGTACCGCCGAGCACGCAGACGACGTCACCGTCGCTGGCATTGCTGATGGCTGCGACCGGGTCGGTGGTTTCGACAGTGCATCCCGCGTTTCCGGCCGGGCTCCCGAGCCCGTCACTGCCGTAGGCGGGGCCGGAGTTGCCGCTGCCTGCAGCACCTTCGCCGCCACTGCCGCCAGCGGCGCCGCCGCCGGATCCGGCCATCCCGCCGCTCGCTCCCGCGCCGCCCGTGCCGCCGCCCATCCCGGCGGAGCCACCGGTGCTGCTTCCGCTCGACCCAGAGCTGCCGCTGCCCGACGCTCCCCCGGCCTGGGCGCCGCCGCTGCCCGCCGAGCCCCCGGGGCTGCCGCCGCCTCCGCTTTCGTCCGCGTCATTGCAAGCCGTGGTTGAGCACAGCGCAAGTATGAACAAGCCGGTGCATTGAATTCTCATCTCGCTATGGTGCCACAACGGGTCGCTGAAGTTATCGCCGGACTCCCGCCCTGACCCCGATGTCGCCATAGCGCGGTAGGCAATCGAGGTGGGGCAGGGTTTCGGTAACTATTAGGGCTCGGCAGTCGTCACGACCGCGTTCATCCTCTACGCGCTGCCCCAAACCTACTCGCCCGCTACTTGCCGTTGCTGAGTGCTTGCAGCTCTCGGCACAGCAATTCACGGGCGGCGATGATGTTTTTCGCTCCAAGTTTGAACCGCTTCTTTGGAGCGCCGGTCGCGGTCCATGCGAAGCCTCGCCACAGCACGAGGCTGGAGGTGGTCGTCGGTTGTCCCGAGGCGCGCCGTTTGAGTTCGGCATAGTACGCGACGTAGCTGCACGCTTCGCGCAGGTCCGGGTCGTCGACCAGGGTGTCGATCTGCTCGTCGGTGAGTTCGACATTGCAATCGATAGCGAGGTGACGAAGGCACGTCAGCTTCATCGCACGGGCGCGGCGCTTGTCGCCTGAACCGGGTTTGCGAGTCTTCAGGTGGGGCGCGTCGACTAGCCAGCTGCATAGCGGACAGAAGCAATGCGCGTCGGGCGAGTAGAGGCGCTGACCTGGATTCGGGACCACATAGAACGATGATTCCAAGTAAGTGGCGAACACGTTGCAAACCAGAGTCATATCTTCGTCAGTCGGCCGCACATCCGACGGGATGCTGTCTCGGTGCTTCGTGATCCAGCTTTGCGCGGCTTCGGGTAGCCCTGCGGTGTCACGCACGGCGTGAGGTGTAAGCCAGTAGTTCTCCAAGCCCGACACGAACCAGCGGAATAGGGAGTAGCTCTGTCGCTGGCACTCGACGAGGCGCTCCACTTCGTCCGGGTCCATGTTGTCGATCTAGCGCGGGCCCCGATTTGGCAACATGGAAATGCTGATGCGACCGGATGTCGCGCCGGCTTGGCAGCGTCCGCTGACGACCCATCTTGTCCGTATGGCAGTCGGGCATCTTCGACTACAGGATCGCCATCGGGTTCCGGCACAGTCACTCCGCGAGCCGCTCCGCGGGACGAGTCCCGCCGTCTTCAACCTCCAGGTGGCCCGGGATACTCTGGAGACGAGGTTCGGGCCGCCTCAAGCGACCGACTTGGATTCGGATGGGGTTGGTGATTTTGACGCCTGGTGCCTGAGATTTCCTTGCGGGTTGGAGGTGGCGCTGTGGTGGCATCGTCAAGGGGACGATGGTCGGCCCAACTCACGAGACCGTCTGGCGACTGTTAGGATTCAGGCGAACCAGCGTGACCGGGGGCATCTGCTGCATCACCTCGGTCTGCCCGGCGAATCTCTCTCGGCATGGCAGAGCGCTGCTAGCCCATGGCGCCTGATGCGCGCCGACGACAACGGCAACCGTTTCGAAATCGATCGATTCACATCGCGCTGTGAAGCCGAAGCCTGGGTACGTGAGTTCGAGTCCCATGGGCACAAGCAGGTTTATTGGGTTGAAAAGGACGCTGGGTAGCATCGAATCGATGGCCGTCGGCCGCCGCGCGGTACGAGCGTGGCCGCGACGCTACGCTGACGCGGCGGTCCGCAGAAGCGTCGGTTGAAGCAGCTCGTAGCTGTGCTTCCTCCGCTCGTGGTCGAACATCTGGCTCGTGACGATCAGTTCATCGGCACCGGTGCGCTGGGCGAACTCACGGACTCGGTTGTGCACCGTGTCCGGGCTCCCGATCGCGGAGGCGCTGAGCACATTGTCCAGCATCGCTTGCGCGGGACGCGGCAACGACTCGTAGTAGCCCTCGACCGGTGGCTTCAGCCGTCCTGGGCGACCGGTCCGCAGCGCGACGAACGCTTGCTGCATGGAGCTCGAAAGCCAGACGGCTTCGTCGTCCGAATCCGCCGCGAACACATTGAACCCGAGCATCAGACGCGATTTGTCCAGTTGCTTCGAAGGTTGAAACTGAGTTCGGTAGATGTCGATCGCCTGCATCATCGCGTCGGGCGCAAAGTGTGAGGCGAATGCGAATGGCAGCCCGAGTCGCGCGGCGAGCGTCGCGCCGAACAAACTCGACCCCAGGATCCAGATGTCGAGGTTGGCGCCCGCTCCGGGCACGGCGGTGATGCCGATCTCTGACCTGTCCGCGAAGTAATCCTGCAGTTCGACGACATCGCGTGGAAATTGTCCGGGGTCGGTCGCTAGGTTGCGACGCAGCGCCCGCGCGACTTTCTGATCCGAGCCGGGAGCTCGTCCTAGACCCAAGTCGATTCGGTTCGGATACAGTGCCGCCAGCGTGCCGAACTGCTCGGCGATGACCAGCGGCGAGTGGTTCGGCAGCATGATGCCGCCGGCGCCGATTCGAATCCGGGACGTCGCTGCCCCGACGTGTCCGAGCACGACGGCGGTTGCCGCGCTCGCGATACCGGGCATGCCGTGATGTTCGGCGACCCAGTAGCGCTCGTAGCCGAGCGCTTCGACGTGGCGGGCGAGATCGGCAGCGTTTGCCAGTGACGTCTCGACGTCGCCGTCTTCGGTGATCGGCACCAGGTCGAGAACGGATATCCTTGTCATCCGTTCGTTATGGGGCGGGCGGACCTCTGAGCGCAATGTCTCGCCCTGACGAATCTACGCAGCACCGTGAACAAACTGCCGCTCTACCAGCGCGCGATACAAACCGCCCGGTTCCGACAGCAGCTCGTCGTGGGTGCCCGACTGGGCGATCCGTCCGCCGTCCACCACGACCACGCGATCGGCGTCGACCACCGTCGACAGTCGATGGGCGATGACCAGCGTCGTGCGCTCGCGCATCAGTCGCTGCAGCGCTTCTTGAACCAGGTGCTCGCTCTGAGCGTCTAGCGCGCTAGTCGCTTCGTCCAGAATCAGGATGCGCGGATCCCGCAACACCGCGCGGGCGAGCGCGACGCGCTGCTTTTGTCCGCCCGACAGCTGCACGCCGCGTTCTCCGACGGTCGTGTCGTAGCCGTCCGGGAAGGCGGTAATGAAGTCGTGAGCGTTGGCCGCGCGCGCCGCTGCCTCGACGTCTTCACGAGTCACGTTTCGGCTGGCCGCGCCGTAGGCGATGTTGTCGTAGATGCTGGTGGAGAAGAGCGTCGGCTCCTGTGCGACGGTGCCGACGTTTTGGCGCAGCCAGTCGGGGTCTAGGTCGCGTACGTCCTGCCCGTCGATGCGCACGCTGCCCGAACTCGGATCGTAGAGTCGTGGAATCAGGCTGGCGATGGTCGACTTACCGCCGCCAGACGGGCCGACCAAAGCGACCACTTCGCCAGCGTCCAAGGATAGACTGAGGTCGTTTAGGACGGTGACTTCCGGTCGACTCGGGTACTTGAACTCGACGTGTTCGAGCGCGACCGAACCCACGATGTCGTTCGGGTGGTCGCCACCGGTCAGCGGCATGGTGGGCGAACGGTCGAGCAAATCGAACACCCGATCGCCGGCGCCCGCCGCCTGCATGAAGTCGCCCCACAGCGCCGCCAGCGTGCCGATCGAAATGGCGACGCCGGTC
>JAUIKB010000744.1 GCA_030430975.1 Polyangia bacterium | reverse complement strand
GGCGACCGAACCCGTTGCGTCGCATCGGCGGCCGACCGAGCCGACGACCCTCCGATCGAGCTCTGAGCGGAGGCATGGGACGTGATCGCGCTGATGACTATCGGTGAGATGTTGTGACGGTCAAGGTGGTGTAGCCATAGACCGGCGGCTCGCGGCTTCCGTCTGTTCCTTGAAGTACCGCAGCGCTCCAGGCAGGCCGCGTTGCAACATGCCGCCCACCGTCTGCGCGAGCAGGGGCACGCGACTCTGCAATCGCACCTTCCAGCTTACCTCGACGCCCCGCTCGGTGCTGGCTAGGCGCACCTTGCCGAGATGCTCAACGGGAAGCCCTTTGAAGATCGTGTAGTCGTAGCCGACCGGATCTTCGTAGAAGACAACTCGCTCGTGAAGGGTCAGTCCACGCGCGGTGATCAGCCGCACAGCTCCGAGACCATTGCGCGGTTCGCCCTCGCTGATCAGGACGCACTTGGAAACGCCAGGCCAGTCCCGCATCGCTTCATGATCGGTGATGCGTTCGAATACAAGCTCCACGGGTGCGTCGACGGAGACGGAGGCGGATACGTTAGCGGACCCCATGGCGTGGGCTTAGGACCAGCGCCCAACTGTGGCAAGCCCAAGTCTGAGCGGTCCAGGATGAAGCGGAGCCTTGGGCCCTGGCGTGGCGGGGCAGTCTCGGGTTGGGATTGACGGCAACGGGTTGGCCGACGCGACAGAGCGCGGGCAGATCGTTGTAGCTTAGGCGTTTGCGGCTGTTTGCTTGTCGAGACTGTCGAACGCGGATGCGCTAACCAGCTAGCGGTCGCAGTGTCCGGTGCGATCGGTTCCGTTGTAGGGTGGCGCCATGGCTCTCATGACCTGCCCTGATTGCAGTCACCAGATGTCGGACACCGCGCCAGCGTGTCCCCAATGCGGATGGGCGCGCGCGGCGGTCGCAGCGAATCTAGCCACGGCGCAGCACGCTGCGGCGAAGGCCAAGAGCGATGAAGAAGGCGCGAAACTCGTCCGCATCAGCACTCTGGTCATGGCGATAGGACTCTTATTGATGCTCAGCGGCTGCGGCTTGACGATCGGGCTCGGTGCAGGACCGTTGCCGGCTATCGCCGGAGTCGGTTTGGGGTTCATCGCGTTGGTCGTGTCTGCGGTGATCGGCCAGGTCGGTCGGGCGAAACAGGGTCGCATCGTGTAGTGGCGAGGTTACCGAGTCGACCGATCTGACGCTCTTTGGGCAGCATTACGGTACGGTAAATGCAGTCTCCGCAGTTGCTCGGCTCAGCTGCCCGCCGAGCCCGGTTCGAACGGTGCGTTGAATAGCGCGTCGAGGTGAGCTTCGATGAAGTCTTCGGTCTCGACGCGCTGTTGAGAGTCGAACGTCATCCGCCAGATGGCCGCCATCATCACGGGCGCGATGATGGTCATGTGTAGCAAGGGTGCGTGGTGTGGTTTCACTTCGCCACGTGCGACACCGCGAGCGACTACCCGCTCGAGCAGGGACAGGCCCTTGGATACTGCCTCCCGATGGTACAGCTCGATGAGCTCCGGGAACTTGTTGCCTTCGGAGATGATGATACGCATCAGGACTCGGATATCCGAGTCGACCAATTTGCCGTACATAAAATGTAGCAGGTGCGTCAGCAGCTCACGTGTGGTGCCTGGAAACGACGAGATGAGCGTGTCGTTCGGGTCCAGGATGGTGGGCACCCGGGATTGCACGACCGCCAGAAACAGCGCTTCCTTGTCGTCGAAGTACCGGTAGATGGTGCCTTTGACGACGCCGGCGCGCTTGGCGACGTCCTCGAGCCGTGCGCCGTCGTAGCCATTGGCTGCGAATTCGAGGAACGCGGCCTCGATCAATTCGGCTGGGCGAGCTTCTTTTCGTCGTTTTCGCTTAGTTTTTGCCTGCGCCATCGGGAACGAGAAAATAACCCGTGGGTCATTAAGTTGCTTGCTCTTTGTCTAAATGACTTTAAAGTCATTAGTGATGGGAGCCCCTAATGACGGTCGTCCAGCCTGCGCATCGTGAACCCTTTGAGCCGCCATCTGTGTCCGACCCAGCCGCACCGAGCGGCGATGGTGGCGGTCCGCTTCCCGGGTTGCCGCTTGAGGCCGTCAGGCGTCCACTGCGGACGACTCGGGTGACCTCGCGCCGACCGGCCCGGAAGTGGTTGGGCGTTGCGGTGATAAGTCTCGTGTTGATCGGAGGCGTCCTGTTCGGACGAAAGCGTTTGTCTGCGTCTGCGTCGACTGCGGTGCCGGCGACATCAGCGAAGGCGCGGACTGACCAAGTTGTCGGGTTGGGAACGATTCTGCCAGCAGGTGGCGTCGTCACCGTCGCCACCCCCTACGGCGCTGGCGATGCGCGAGTTGCTGTGCTGAAAGTCGAGGAGGGTGATCGCGTCGAGCGGGGGGCGCTGTTGGCGGTACTGGACAACGAGCGAACGTTGTTATCGGCGATCGAGGCTGCCAAGGCGGGAGTCAGAGTTCGGACGGCTAGTCGCCGCCAGGTGACGTCATTTGTTCGCGCAAGTCGGGCCGAGCTCAGCGCCCAACTTGCTCGGGCGAACGTTGCGGCCAGGAGCGCCGCGCGCGAATCCGACCGGTCGAAGGCGTTGTGGGAGAGCGGCGCGATATCGAAGCAAGCGTACGACCAGCGTCGCACGGCGCGCGATGAAGCCGCGCGTGAAGTCGAACGCGTCCGCGCTGCGATGTCTCGTTTTGGCCGCGGAAGTGTCTATGCTCAGGCCGATGCCGTGGTGGCCGGTCGCAACGTGGATTCAGCTAAAGTTGAGCTCGCGCGTGCCAAGTCCGACCTGGCTCGAGCGCATGTTCGCGCGCCGATCGCCGGCACTGTGCTGACGGTGCACGCCGACCCCGGGGAGCGTCCGGGGAGTCAGGGCATCCTGACGATGGGCAATCTGGAACAGATGACGATTGAGGTGGATGTGTATCAGACGCACATCGGTCGCGTGGCAATCGGTGATGCAGTTACGGCTAGCGCGCCTGCACTTGATCGCGCATTGATCGGAAGAGTCTCAAAGATCGGGCTGGAAGTGGGTCGGCAGCAAACAATGGACCCGAATCCGGCAGCCAACACCGACGCGCGTGTCGTGAAGGTGACAGTTACGCTGGACGCTCCGTCCTCTGTGATCGCGCGTCGGTTCACGAACCTGCAGGTGACGGCCGCCTTCACGAGCCGGAGTGGTGACGGGTGAGTCGTTTGTTCGTCGGACTGTTGGAGCGGATCTTCGGACGGCTGCCGATCGGTTGGCTTCAGCTCGTCCATAACAAAACGCGACTGCTCGCCGCGGTTGCAGGTGTGACGTTTGCCAACGTTCTGATCTTCATGCAGCTCGGCTTCATGGGTGGGCTCGTGTCCAGCATCGCGCTGCCATACGATCAGTTTGGCGCTGACCTGATGATCTCCGCTTCCGACATGAATACGCTCAGCGACGGGAGCCCGATCCCCAGGCAGCGCATGTACGAGGCGCTCGGGGTGGCAGAAGTCGCCAGTGCCGCTCCGCTTTACTATGGGAAAATTGAGTGGAAGCAACCGGACGGGACTATCCGAACGCTCGACGTATTTGGCGTCGACCCGTCGCTGCACACCTTTGATAATCCCGAGATCGATGCGCATCTGGCGCAGCTAGCGATGCTGGACGTGGCGCTGATCGACCGTCGCACTCGCAATGTGCCTGCCCGCATCTTCGCTGAGATCGATGGCGGAACCCCGTATGAATTCGAGTCGCACGGCCGCACTCTGAACGTGGTCGGTGCTTTCACGATGGGGGGCGGCTTAACGACAGACGGCTACTTGGTCGTTTCCGAACAGACGTTCTTGAGGCTGTTTCCCGGGCGCGCTGCCGGAGCGCCGAATCACATCCTGCTCAAGCTCAAGCCGGGGGCGGATCCTGTCGCGACGAAGGCGAAGTTGAGTGCTGTGCTTCCCGGTTTCGATTCCGTG
>JAUIKB010000743.1 GCA_030430975.1 Polyangia bacterium | reverse complement strand
CCCACATCTACGATGCGCACGTGGCGAATCTGAAAATCGAGCGGGCTGACCACGCGGTTGAAGACCGGCCGCTTCCACACCAGCAGCGCCAGGTAGCCGCCGGGGGCCAGTACATCCCACGCAGCGTGCAGAAAATCCCCGTAGAGCGAGTAAAAATTGGTGTTGGCGCCCAGGAACGAGCCAAAGGGCGGGTTGGTGATGATGGCGTGCAGACTTTCCGCCGCAAATTCGCCATTGACAGCGCGCGCGTCCAGCTGCTGCACGCGAATGCGGTCGGAGAAGCCGTTGGCGGCGCCGTAGCCGATCGCGCGCAGCGCCATCCCGATGATCGCCTTGCCGCCCTGCATGAGGCCGTCCATCGTCACGTCGAGCTGAGGCTCGCGCCGTTTGAGCTGCTTTTCGAGTACGGACCAAGACGGTTCGTCCCTTAGCCAGCCCACGTAGCGTAGGGCGCTCTGGGCGATCACCCACTCTTCGGGCATCGGCGGCTGCTGACCCTTGAGCGGTAGCTTTTCCTTAGGCGCCGCCCAGTCGCGCATCGCCTTGATGTCTTTGAACGACTTCATCGCCGCGAGCGCGCGCAGGCCGTTGGCATGAGGCGACGGCAGCTCGTGGATCCAGAAGATGACGGCGTCTTCGCCTTCGTCGCGAATGTTCGCGAGTTTCTTTTCATCCTTGGCATGGATAACCGCAAGGTCGGCGATCATGCGCGCCGCTTCGACGCGTAACTTGTCGTCGCGCTTCGCCATCATCTCGTAGTCGTTCTTGTCGCTGTAGACCTTGGTCGGGTCCATGCGCAGGCGCCGCGCGAGATACGACACGCCACGGTGATCTCCCACCTCGGCCATCGCGATCGCAGCCTGAGTTTCCCAGTGGTGATGCGGCTTGGTCTCGATGTACTTCAGCAGCGCGTCGCCGCCCCGCGGGTCTGCCAGCTCGCGGATCATGTCGAAGATGACCTTGCGCTGGTGCCACTGATTGGTGCTGTCCTCGGCGTTGACGGCGTCGAGGGCGAGCACCAAGCCCTGCGTGCCGATGCCGTCGCGCAGCGCTTCGAGGTACTTTTGGCGGCTGTCCTTGTCGGCCCGCTTGAGCGCGTCGACGAGGGGGCCGCGCGCCTTCGGATCGCCGATCTTGCCCAAGCCGGGGGCGGCCTGACGAGAGATCTCCGCGTCCTTGTCGTTCAGCAGCTTAATGAGCGCATCGGTGTACTTGGCTTCCGCATTGCGGGAGAGCACGGTCGCGACCAGCTGGCGCACCGCACCGCTCTCGTCGCCGGCCATCTTGGCCAGCTCGTCGAGTGTGACGAGACCCACGATCTTTTCCGGGTCGAATGCGACCGAGCCATCGAGTCGCCGAACCTTGGACAGGTGCCCTGCCCGATACAGCGCCATGATGTCCTTGAACGCGCTCTTGTCTTCGAGCACGACGAGCGCCCACGCCATCTGTGGTTTGGCGCCGGGGCCAGCCTTTTTCAGTGCCTCTTTTAACGGACCACGCGCTTTGTCCGCCAGCGGTAGGCCGTACTCGGCGAGCGCGGTTGCTGCCTGAGCCTGAACCGGCTCCGAGGGGTCTTTGAGAGCCTTGATCGCCAGGTCGACTCCGGCCGGGTCCTTTTGCCAAGCCAGTTGCTTGATCGCTTCCTGTCGGAGATAGTCGCTCTTATCGGTGGCGGCCCATTCACGCCACTTCGGGAGCTGTTCTTTCTCGGGCAGAATGAAGACGGATTTCTTCTGTTCCTCGGCCTGCTCGACCGTTAGCTTCTCGGAGTCCTGTTTGACGCCGACGAATAGAAAAACCGCCGCGACGATGGCGCCCACCAACCCGACCAGCACCGCGATGACGCCGAAGCGGCCTTTCTTGAAGTTGCCGTCCGGTGGCGGATCGAAGCTGCCAGCTCCACCACCGCCTGGAATGTCAGGTGGCAGCTGTCCTGCGTCGTCGTCGTCCGGTGGCCACTTGGCGAGGTCGACGCGTTCCATGGGGCGGCCGGCAGGGGCGCGTGAAATGTCGGATTGGCTTGAATCGAGCATCGGAGGTCCTCCCAATGCGAGCGGGCACCGGCTTCCAGCGCCGCGGCTCGGAGTCGCGCGACCTTATCTCATGCGGCTTGCCGTCGGGGGGCGGAAAAACCACCGCTTGTCGGTTCGGATTACTGGAAAACTACAGCTCTACTGGACCGGCGGCGGTTTGCCGGGAATCCGAGGCTAGCGATGACCGATTCCGGGGCGAGAGAGTCGGCGCAAGGCGCGGATTCGGTTGGGCCTTCCAGTTGGAAGAAGCCGCTGGGTGTGGCTATCGCGACCAGCGCCCTGGTCACGGTGTTGTCGTACGTTCTACCGGACGCCCACGCTGCGACTGGCGTCGGACTCGCCTTCTTCGGCGTAACGTGGTGGGTGGCGCTGCGCCGGGACGAGCCAGGGGCGGGTCACTTCGGACTCAGTATGGGCGGGGTCTTCGAACGCGAGCCGCTCGACTTCGGGCGCATGGCGCGGACGTTTGCCGTCGCCGCTGGCTGGGCGCTACTGCTGGCGGCGGCTTTCTACCCGCCGTTCTGGATCGGCTATCTGCTGTGGTGGAAGCCCGCGGCGCCGTTCATGGCGGCGCCTTTGCCCACGTTGGGCGACGACGTGATCGGTCAGCTGTTGGTGATCGCGCTTCCGGAAGAGGCCTTCTATCGCGGGTATTTGCAGACGGCGTTTGACGACGTCTTCAAACGTCGCGTTCGGGTGCTGGGAGCCGAACTCGGGCCGGGCTTGATCTTGAGCGCGGTGTTGTTCGCGTTAGGCCATGTCGCGACGCAGGTGCATCCGAACCGCTTGGCGGTGTTTTTCCCTGCGCTGCTTTTCGGTTGGCTCCGCGCCCGTACCGGGGGTATCGGGGCAGGAGTCATCTTTCACGCGCTGTGCAACCTGTTCGCGTCGTACTTAGCTCGAAGTTACGGGCTGTTCGGCTAGCTTATTTGCACATAGGAATACGCCGCTGGAGGCGTCTGCGCAGACGTAACGTCCAGTGGCACCTGAATGCTGCCAACGCCGGCGGCATCTCACGTTTCGGGGCGGCATCAATTGCGACGATAGTCGCTAGTGGTGCGTGACTCTCCGGTCAGGGGATCGTACAGTGGGGGGCCATTTTTAAGGGGCGGTTTGAACCATGAGATATCTCCGAACACTGACGACCATCTGCGGCGCAGCCGCGTTCCTGGGCGCTTGCAGCGCGGATACGGCCGAGGAAACGGCACCCAAGACCGGGACGAGCCAGGCGCGGCTATACGCGACCTATCGGGGAACGGTGACGTTCGAGGCCGGCGAACCGGTCATCTCGCTCGAGCCGATTCGGGTCGTCAGCGCGATGGCCCAGTCAAAGCTCGATCCCGGCAAGGCGACGTTAGCAGAACAGAGCGTCCTCAACGACGTGAGCCTGAGCGGACCCGGCACGTGGGACGCCGCGACCGAAACGCTATCGGCGAGCGTTCGCATCACGGCGACCGGAGGCAGCGACCTGGACGAACCCAAGATGCAAATCACGCGGATCTGTGAAGGTCAGCCGAGCATCAAGTGCACGTCGTGCACCGCTCAAGAGATCACCGACGGAACCTGCAGCGTCGACGCGAACGCTGCGCCGGGTGTGACGTTCGAAGGGGTCCACGGCGGTGGTAATCGAGTGGGGTCATACTACGCCTACGCCGACATCGAGATCGGCGGCGGGGCTGTGGCCAGCTCTGCGCGTCAGAATTTCGCGGCCAAGTCCGTCGGGGCGGCGACGTTCTCGTTTGAGGTCGATGTGCTGGCCGATCCCGTCGGCGTTCCGATCGATCCCGACGACGACGACGACACGTACAACGGCGAGACCGGTGAGGATGCCGGCGGCGACTGTAACGACAACGACGCTGACATCCATCCCGGCGCGACGGAGATCTGCGACGGCAAGGACAACGACTGTGTCAATGGCGTGGATGATGG
>JAUIKB010000742.1 GCA_030430975.1 Polyangia bacterium | reverse complement strand
CCGGGTGTTACCACGTCTTTGTCGCGCAGTTAAAAAAGCAACCGGCACGCCAGACTACAATGTCCTGCAGAACAACGGGGCACCGGCACACCAGGCAGTTTTCCACGTGCATTTTCACATCATCCCGAAACCGAACACAGAGGCGGGCTTGGGCGTCGGATGGCCGGCTGGCAAGTTGGACCCCGTCGACGCAGCGACGCTGGCAGAAGCGATCGCTGAAGCGCTGTAGCACCGGTTACAGCGCTCCGGCCGAGCACTCAGCACCCGTAGATACGCAGTAGCTGATCCACGAAGTGCTGAGGCAGGTAGCGAGACAGCACGAACTGCCGTCCCGCCTCGCCGAGGCGTGTTCTGAGATCCTCGTCGGCGATTAGCCGGCGCAGCTGCTTGAGAAACGCGGCTTCGTCGAGCACATCGTAGAGCAGACCGTTCTCATCATGTTCTATGAACTCCGGAATACCGCCAGCTCGTGGCACCAAGACGGGCGCACCTGCGTACATCGCCTCCACGACGACGATACCAAACGGCTCGAACGGAGCCGCGTGCACGAAAGCATCTGCCGCAGCGAGGAACTTGCCTACGTCGCGACGCGTGCCCATGAATTGGACTCGACCGGAGCCACCGAGCGATTCGCCGAGTTCCTCGAGTTCCGCACGCTGATCCCCGTCGCCAAGAACGACGAGTCGCACGCGCGGCAACGCCGCACGGCATATCGCCTTCACGAGGAAGTCCACGCGCTTGTTCACGCCCCGGCCCAAGGTACCGACCGCCACCAGCACGATCTCGTCGGAGGCGAACGCAAGCTCTCGGCGCGCCGCCGCTCGGTCGTGCCCGTCGCCCAGGCGGGTCGGCGAAACACAGTTGTGAAGCACGACTGACTTGGCGTCCACGAGCCCGTGCGTCGACTTCACCCACTCCGCGAGCGCCGCGCTGCACATGATCGTCGCGTGGGAAAACCATTGAGCACAAAAGTTCACGACTCGCCACGGCGTGGACTTGAGGTAGATGTCGCCTTGCTCAAACCCAAACCGTTTCGGCACACCGGCCGCCGCAGCCAAGGGAAGGCCCAACACCCGGCTATACGTCAGGTGTGATTCCACGATGTCTGGACGAAACCGTCGAATGACGCCGTGGACCTGAGCGAGCATTTGCGGCAAACCGCCCTGCTCAGCGCACCGTTCCAAGTGAAGCTCGACCGTTTCGACTCCGAAGGCAGCAACCTCGTCGCGCAAGCCACCACCCCCGAAGAGCGTGGCGACACGGTGCTCAACGTGTGGGTCGCGTTGGCGCCATTCTTCTAGCAGCGTGATGAGCTGCGTTTGCGCACCCCCAACCCGGCCTTGATCGATGAAGTGTAAGACACGCATGTTGCTCTGTTTGCGCGATACCCAGCAAGTGGTCGGCGAGTCAAGCGGGCGACTACTCGGCTAAGATCTCGCGCGATACAACGCCCGCCTGCGGCGCCGCGGCTAGAGTTCGACGAGCAGACCTTCGCGCGCCACGAACGCGCCTGTCCACATCTTGCGGGCGTCTTTTTCGACCTGAGTCATGAAGTCATCGTCGTGGCTCGGATCGTGATGAAAGATAGCCAGCTGCTTCACGTCCGCATCCTGGCAAAGACGCACGCCTTCTTGCCATGTGGAATGTCCCCACCCGATCTTGGCTTCAAACTCCGAATCACAGTACGTCGAGTCGTAAATGACGAGGTCGGCACCCGCGATCAGCTTCAGAACACTCTCATCCGGCTTGCCCGGTCGGTGCTCGGTATCGGTCACATAACATAGTGACTTTCCGCCGAACTCCACGCGGTATCCGGTTGCACCGTTGGGATGATTGAGCGCCGAAGTTCTCACGCGGATCTCCGGTGCAACATCCACGTCATCGCCCGCCTCGAAGTCCTCAAACTGCAAACCGGAACGCATGGTCTCTAGGGGAACCGGGAAATTCGGTTCGACCATCTGGCCCGCGAGTACGGCGCGGACCCCGCCGAGATCTCCTAGATGCCCTGCCAGAACCCTAAAATTTCGCGTTGGATCGTAGGCGGGCGCGAAGAACGGAAACCCGTTGATGTGGTCCCAGTGGGTGTGAGTCAGCAATATGGTCGCGTCTCGAACGTTGCGGCTGAGCAGAGAATCCCCGAGGCGCCGAATACCCGTGCCAGCATCCATGACGAGCGTATGACCAGCGGCTGTAACCTCGAGACAACTCGTGTTGCCGCCGAAGCCGATGTGAGTCGACTCAGGACACGCGATGCTCCCGCGAACTCCCCAAAATCTGACAGCTAAACCACCCATTGGAACAGTTCGATCAACGCTATCACAAAGCCCGGCGCCGGTGTGCGCTGTGGCGCGCCGGTCGCCGCGGGGTTAACGGTGTGCCTTGTATGAGGCATTTTCAGCGGCGAATCGCTCTCACCGCGGCTTGCATAAGCATATCAGGATCGGCGTCGGGAGCACCGACGGACTGGTGTGCCGCGGGCCTTGAAGAACTCGAACCGGGCGTTTGTACCATGCCATTGGCGGGTTCGAGCGCCGCTCAGCGCGCAGAGCGTTCGGGCGAGTACGGGGCTCAGCCCGCCGAAGGAACGCTACTGATCTTTCTACACGGCGTGATCAAACCCGACACGACCTGGCAGCACAACCAGCAGCTCGCGGCGCTCCGTGCGGCCCGAACATACGGCTTTCACCTGCTGGCACCGCGCGGTCGGCGGGGCAAGGGGCCAAAGGGCATGAGGGATTGGTGGACGTGGCCCACCGGCGCCGCCGCCAAGCGTGCTTTCGAGACTGAAATCCACGCGCAGTGGCGTCGCAGTCGCATCAGACTGGAGCGCCACCGTGGCCGAGTCTTTCGCCGCGTGCTGATCTTCGGCTTCTCCAACGGTGCATACGCGACGGGACTCGCGCTCTCCGGCCGCTTCCGGGCGGATGGGTACGGCATCTTCGCCGGTGGGGCAGCCCCGGCCTATTTGGCACGCAGCGCGGCCCGACAACGCAGCCGACCACCAGTGGTGGTGGGATACGGCCTCAAAGACAAGGCCTGGCGAGATCCGGCAAAACTCGGCAAGGTGCTAAAGCGAATCGGATGGCCGTCCAGTGTAATCGCGCGACCCAAGGCCGGTCATACGATGACGGACTCGATGGTTCGACACGCCGTTCGATTCCTGAATGCGCGAACCGCGAGGCCAGATGACAAGCGCCGGAAATCAGAGTAGTAACCGGCGCTCGGAGGACCGACGTGTCAGAAGACGATCTGCGAAAAACCTACGGGCCGTTCTTTAAAGGCGAGCAGCACGCGAGCACCGCGGAAGAGCTGATGCGATCGCGCTACGCTGCGTTCGCGCTCGGCGAGATCGACTACATCCTGGACACCCACGATCCTGAGACCCGCGAGGAGGTCGAGCGAGACGCGGTCGAAGAGTGGTCGACGCGTTCTGAATGGCTTGGGTTCGACATCCTCAACAAGGTCGACGGCCTCAAAGACGACGCCACCGGCACCGTGGACTTCGTCGCGCGGTACCGGATCGGCGGCCTGACGACCGAGCACCGGGAGCGCGCCGAGTTTCGCAAACTCGATGGCAAGTGGGTTTTTGTCGACGGCACGGACATCCCAAAGGAAAAGAAGCCGCTCGACCTCAAGTGGAAGCCGAAGGGAAAGCGCGGCAAGAAGAAGCGCAAATAGCGACCCTGGTCGGAGGGCCAGGCAAACCGTATACTCACTCAGCCCATGCGCTTTCTATCTCCCACGCTCTCCACACTCTCCACGCTCGCGGCGGTCAGCCTCGCGTTCGCCTGCAGTAGTTCCGGAACCGACAGCACGCCTGGCGCGACCGGCGGCGCTGGCAACGCGGCCGGCCAAGGCGGCGCCGGCAACGCGGCTGGTACCGGACCAGGCGGGGCGGGACCAGGCGGAGCAGGACCAGGCGGGGCGGGACCAGGCGGAGCGGGACCAGGCGGAGCGGGACCAGGCG
>JAUIKB010000741.1 GCA_030430975.1 Polyangia bacterium | reverse complement strand
AATGCCGCTGCCGCCGCTGCCTCCAGCGGCGGTTCGTCGAGTGGAGGCAGCGGCGGCAGCGGCATTCCGGGCAAGGGCTTTTACGAGCCGTGCACAGAGAACGTCGATTGCCAATCCGGCAAGTGCTACAAGTTCAACCCCACCGACGGCGCCGGTATTTGCAACATCGACTGCAATCCAATCTCGGACGCCTGTCCAATGGCCGGCAGCTTTCCAACGACCTGTGTTGCGGGCCGCAGCATTTGTGCGGCTGCCTGCGATGCCAACGACCAGTGTCCGTTCCAGTCGACGTGCCGAAAGATCGGCAACCGCAAGCTCTGTTTCTAGGGCGATGCCGGCCGACTTACTTTTTCAGTTCGTCCAGCCGGCGCCGCGCCGCGCGCCTGAGCACCTTGAACCGACTTGCGCCCTCGACCTCGTCCAGGAACCTGGCGAGGGCGTGTGCCTCCGCGCCCGGGCGTTCGGCAAGCCGCTGCAGGTGTGCCTCAAGTAGCAACCCTTCGCTCATCCCCAGGCGTGCCGCGCTCCGCGCGGCCGCAATACCGCGCGCCGTACTGCCGCGCTTGTCGTGTTCGTACTGCTCGTAGATGGCTTGCGCAAGCGCCAACTGCGCGCTGCCTGATTTCGGATCAGCCGCGACTGCGTCCAGAGCGGCTTGATAAGCGTTCGAACGCAGCTTCGCATGGCGGATTGCACGACGGCACGCCAAGCAGTCTTTTGCGACCGAATCCGTATAGAAACCGAGCGTCTCGTACCAGTGCTTTTGTTCGCGCGCGTTGAAGACGAAAGTGTGGCCACAGGTCGAACAGTCGGTCGCTCGATCTAAATAGTACAGTCGGGGACCACCCATACCGTAGTTTTGGACGGTGACGTCCGCCTGTACCGCGCCACGCGGTAGCTTATTGATCTCACCAGGCTGTAGTTCCCATACCGTATATTCATGGTCGCCGCGGCGCGCTTGCCGCGGACGTATCGCTAGTTCGCCATGCTCGGTGGTGATCGTCGTTTCCTTCTTCGGTCGCGCGCTAGGCTCGCGTCGCCGCCGGCGTTTGCCGTCCCTCGAACCACGACTTCCTGTACGACCCATCGGTGCCAGCGTAATCGATACGCCCGGGGGCGAGGTGTGCCGACCGGGCGCGGTTTTACCGAAGAAGCACCAGGCGATCGTGCCGATGCGCGGGCGATCGCGGATTCACCCGGGGTTGCTAGATCTTCGCGTGGCTGAGTAAACCTGAGTTGTAACGCTCGGTTTGCTTTGTTCTTTTCCGTGAGGTCGGTCATGTCCGACAGCTGCTGTCCTAGCGGTCGTTTGACACGACCCGAGCGGCGACTGACAACGAGCGAGATGAGCGAACCCGCTGAAAAACTCCCCGAAGCGTCTGCACCGAAGGCCGCTGGGACTAGCCCGGCTGCCGCCGTCCGGCGCCACGGCGTGGCCGACGTGGACGCCTGCGTTGCGGGTGAGGACGCCGGCCACCTGGCTCGGGAGCTGGGCTGTTCGCGCACCGTTGCACAGATGTTTCTAGAGCGCGCGCAGACCGATCCGGAGGCGATTCGCGAGTTTCTCACGCCGCGGCTGGGATCGCTCACGCCGCCGACGGCGATGGCCGATCGCCGGGCTGCCGCGGAGCGGATTGCTCAGGCCATCCGCGATGATCAACCGATCTGCGTCTTCGGTGACTATGACTGTGACGGCATCACGTCCACCGCGATCATGACGCTGATCATCCGCGAGCTCGGCGGCCGCGCGGTGCCGCTGTTGGCCAGCCGTTTCGAAGGGGGCTACGGCGTGTCGGGGCCCGCCGTCGACAAGATCTTGGCGACTAAGGCGCCGCTGTTGGTTACATGCGACTGCGGTTCCTCCGACCACGTCAGCCTGAAGCGGGTTCGCGATGCGGGCGTCGATATCGTCGTCATCGATCATCACCTGGTGCCGGACGAACCGCTGCCCGCTGTGGCGTTTCTCAACCCTCACCGACCTGAATGTGGCTTTCCCTACAAGGGGCTCGCTTCGTGCGGGCTGGCGATGTCGATCGGTGCGGAGCTGCGGCGAGTTCTGAATCGGCCACTCGACGTGCGCCAGTTTCTCGATTTGGTCGCGATCGGTTCCGTCGCCGACGTCGCGCCCCTCGACGGCGACAACCGCGTCCTGGTCAGCTACGGGCTGCGCGCGTTACGCCACCCTAAGCGTCCGGGCCTGCGAGCGCTCTTCGAGCACGCCAAGATAGACGGTCAGGCGCCGATCTCTGCGGACGACATAGGCTACCGGATCGCTCCGCGACTGAACGCGCCCGGTCGACTTGGCTCGCCGGTGCCGGCGCTCGAGCTACTGCTCGCCGAGGACGAAGTCACGGCGCGTCGTCTGGCGGCCGAGGTGGAGGACATTCAGATGCAGCGGCGCGAGCTGCAGAAGACCATCGAGCAGGCGGCTCTGGAGCAAATCGAAGAGAACGGGTACGCCGAGCGCGCGTCGATCGTCGTCGGTGACGCAGACTGGAATCACGGAATCGTCGGCATCGTCGCCGGTCGGTTAGTCGATCGCTACAACAAGCCCGTCATCGTTGTCGGTTTTGAAGATGGGGTTGGACGCGGGTCGGCGCGTGGGCCGGAGGGGTCTCGGCTGTTCGACGCCATCAGCGCGGCGTCGGAACCGCTCGACCGCTTCGGCGGACACCAGGCGGCCGCGGGAATTACCGTTGCAGAGGACAAGCTACAGGCGTTCCGCGACCTGTTCGAGTCGGCCTGTGCGTCCGGCGTCGCATCGCCGAAGCGAAAGGTCCGCCAACCGGGCCGATTGCTGCGCTTCGCGGCCGGGGACGACCCAGTACGCGTCGTGAAAGACCTTGAAGCCCTTGAGCCGTGCGGCCTAAAAAACCCTTGTCCAGAGCTGCTCGTCGAGGCGGAGCTACTGAGCGCAAAGGAAGTCGGTGACGGCCACCTCAAGGTCGAACTGAAACTCGAAGGCGGCCCGGTCATCGGCGGTTTCGGCTACGAGCAGGCCGAGGTCGCGCCTTCGCTCGGCAACCGCGTGTTGGTCCGGGGGAAGCTGCGGCGGGACACGTGGCGCGGCGGCACCGCGGTCGAAATGCGCATTGAATCGATCGCCTAGACGTCCGACGTAGAGCGTCCTAAGTCAAGGGCATGTCCGAACCGCTCATCCGCTTCCGCGGTGTCAAAAAGGCGTTCGGGCCGAAGGTCATCTATGCGGGGCTCGACCTCGAGATCCGGCGCGGCGAAGCGTTGACGATCGTCGGAGGGTCGGGCGTCGGCAAGAGCGTCATGTTGAAGATGCTGATCGGGTTGCTGGTGCCTGACGCGGGATCGATCATCTTCGACGGCGAGGAAGTCACCGCAATGAAGGAGTCAGCGCTCGCACGGGTCCGGCAACGCATCACTATGCTGTTCCAAAGCGGCGCCCTGTTCGATTCGCTGTCGGTGGCAGAAAACGTCGCATACGGACTCGAAGAGCACTACCGCGAGACGATGAGCAAGGCCGACATCGCGGAGCGCGTGGCTTGGGCGCTCGGCAGTGTTGGCCTCCCCGGGATTGAAGAGATGCGACCGGCTGATCTCTCCGGCGGAATGCGCAAGCGCGTCGGATTGGCTCGGTCGATCGCGCTGCAGCCGGAGGTCGTTCTCTACGATGAGCCGACCACCGGGCTCGATCCGATCAATACCGCTCGCGTGAACCACCTGATCATGGGATTGCGCGAAAAGCTCAACATCACCAGCGTCGTGGTCACCCACGACATGACCAGTGCGTTCACAATCTCCGATCGGTTGGCGATGGTCCACAGCGGAGGCATCATCGCGTCAGGCAACGTCGATGAGTTCCGGTCGTTGACCGATCCGCGCGTAGCCGACTTCATCGCGGGCCGGGCTCCAAAGAACGAGGACGTCGAAACCCTACTCAAGGGCTGACGCGCGAAGGTGAAATGGGACTGATCAAGAAACTAGCAAAACGCGTCGGCAGACTGC
>JAUIKB010000740.1 GCA_030430975.1 Polyangia bacterium | reverse complement strand
AACACCGGCGCGGGAGAGCGGTATGGTGGTGCGGACCCGCGTGGCCACGTCGGGCAGGCCCTGCGCGCGGTTCATCTCTTCCGCGGCATCGCGCATCGCCGTATCGACGATCACACCGGGGCAGACGATGCGCACGTCCATTCCCCAATCGGCAAAGTCCTGGGCGATCAAACGGGAATGGTACTTTGAGCGGCTGTAGTGGAAGTCGACCTCCCACGCCTCGTACGGAGTGGTCTCATCGCCCAGTTCTCCTTCCGGTGGACGCCCGAGCGACACGATGCTGGCCGTGTAGACGAGCTGCTGCACGCCAGCCCGTCGCGCCCCTTCCAGCACGTTGAACGTGCCGCGCTGGTTCACCTCGTACATCGCGTTCGGGTGAGGCATATACGCGCGGTAAAGCGCAGCTACGTGAAATACGGTGTCGACGCCGGCGACCGCGCGCTCTACGTCGGCGCGCGTCAGCACGTCGCCCCGGACCAGCTCGACCTCGTCCCGTGCGAGCTCGTTTCGCAGATTGTCGGGATCTTCGTTCGGAAGCGCGAGCACGCGGGGACGCACTCCGCGGCCGACGAGCGCTCGCACAATCGCGCTGCCGAGGAACCCACAGCCGCCGGTCACGAGTGCAGACTTCATGCGCAAAGGCTATCGGATCGCGCCCCCTTGACCTCGACGATAAAGTGTCTACCGTATGCATACGGTAGACAAACGGCGTGCGACGGGCGCCCAGGATGTGTCGAAATGTTGTGTATTCCTATAGATTTGGCGGCTCCGCGCGGCCTGGGCGAGCAGGTCGAGGCTGGCCTCGTGGGACTGATCGACCACGGCGCGCTTGGCACCGGTTCGAGCGTTCCCGGAGCCGTGCAGCTGGCGCAGCGTGTGGGAGCGAGTGCCGAGCACGTTGAGCGCGTGCTCGACCGGCTGGTGCATGTCGGGATCCTGCAGCTGGACGCCCTCGGCCGGAGGGCGGTCGCGGGGGCTCGGCATGCCGGCGCCGGTGCCGTTTACCGGACCGGTCAGCCCGATCCCGATTCGCTCGCGGTGTGGCTGATCGAAAGGCGTCGCGCGGGTACGAGCCGCGCGGCCGTTAGCGCATACTTCGAACTCTTGGTCGCGGGGATCTACGATAGCCATACCGGAAGGGGCGAGTAGACATGGACGCGCTATTAACACGCTGGAGTCTGGCGGCGTCACTGCTGCTCAGCGCGGTGTGCATACACCTCATCGCGCGGCGCTGGGACGATCGCCACATCTTCTTCATGTATCCCGGACGCGACGTCAGCGAGCTGGAGCGTAGCCGTGCCCGCCGGGTCGTGTGGGTTAACGCCGGGCTCGCGATCGTATCGGTGCTGGCTGTTGCGATGGCGCGTTCGGACGCGCTTGTGTTGGCCGTTCTGCTCGGAGCTCCTTTGGGCTCGACATCGCTGCTCATTTGGGAAACCTGGCGCGTCGGACGATCGGTCGCGCCCGGTGTTGTGCCGAGTCGATTCGTGGTGCCGCTGGACACACCGCCAACCGTGGGCAGCTACTTGAGCCGGGCTCAGATGGCCGGCCAGCTCGGCGTGCTGGTCCTGACGGTCGGTGCCCTGACTTGGTTGATGCCACAACTGCCCGAGCGCATTCCGATGCAGTTCGACTTGAACGGCGCTGTCAGTCGTTCGGGCGCGCCTGCGGAACTCTGGGGGATCGTGGTGTTGATGGTTGGCATGTGGCTATTAGTTACCGTTGCGGCTTGGGGTGTCGCGCGCGAACGTTGGGCGCTGCCGGAACGGGCGCGTGAGGAATACGCAACGCTGCAGCTCGTGCGCAGGCGTACGATCGTACGGATGGTGGAGGTGATCATGCTGGCTACGAATGCCAGTATGGCGTTGACCGCGGTGGGCTTGGCTTACAGCGCGGTGCCGGGTAGCCGCTTGTCGCCGGGCGTTCTGAGCCTGATCGTCATCGCTGGCATCATGCTCGGCACGCTGGTTCCGCTCGCGGTGTTCCTCCCGCGCGCGGCGAAGGTTCGAGCCCGCTTGCGAGAAATGGGCGGGTCGAATGTCCTGGGTACGCGACCCGACGGCTGGGTCGCCGGCGGGCTGATCTATTTTTCGAAGGATGACCCGGCGCTGTTCGTACCCAAGCGCGTGGGAATCGGACAGACGCTCAACATGGCGCGACCCGGTTCATGGGCTTTTCTGGCTGCGGTATTGCTTCTGCCGCTAGTCGTCACAGCCGTCGCGATGTACGTGAGCTGATCGAGGCCGCGGCACCCGCGAGCCGCCCCAAGCGGCGCCGAAGTGAGTAGACTCCGACCAAATGGACTGGGATCGAATCAATACTGAGGCGCTTGAGCACTTCAAAGCGCTGCTGCGCATCGACACGACGAACCCGCCAGGCAACGAACACCTGGCGGCGAGCTACATCGCGAAGTTGCTTGAGAAAGAGGGATTGAAGTACCAGGTCCTCGAAAGCCAGCCTGGCCGCGCTAGCGTGGTGGCGCGACTCAAGGGCAACGGGAACAAGAAGCCTCTGTTGCTGAACGGGCACCTCGACGTCGTCCCTGCGGACCCCGACCATTGGGATCACCCACCATTCGAAGCGGTCGAAGCGGATGGATGTATCTGGGGGCGGGGCGCGATCGACATGAAGAACATGGTCACGATGGGCCTGATGACGCTGCTGCTATTGAAACGTAGCGGCGTCGAGCTTGAACGGGACGTGATCTTCGCAGGCGTTGCCGACGAGGAGGCAGGCTCTCGTCACGGGGCAGTATTTCTGGTCGAAAAATATCCGGAGCTAGTGACGGCTGAGTACGTGTTGAACGAAGTGGGCGGTCACACGTTATACATGGGCGATACTCGTTTCTATCCCGTTCAGGTTTCAGAGAAGGGGATCTGCTGGTTTGAACTGACCGCTACCGGGGAGCCCGGGCACGGATCGATGCCGCACCCGAACAACCCGGTTGTGCGCCTCGCGCGGGCGATTCAGGCGCTCGGTACCGTGCGCCTGCCGGCTCACCACACGCCGGTTGTTGAGAATTTTCTAAGGCAGCTCGCAGCGGGTGCAAAGTTTCCGCAGAATAAATTGCTGCCGATGCTCCTTCAGCCACAGGTTGCCAAGGCGTTGTTGGCGGCGCTCGAGAAGCAAAACATCGATCAAGCGATCGGTCTCAACGCGATGTTACGGAATACCGCTTCGCCCACGGTGCTCGAGGCCGGCAAGAAAGTGAACGTCATCCCATCGCGCGCGAGCGCTAGGATCGATGGTCGGATCATTCCGGGTCAGACTCTGGATCAGTTCCTAGAAGAGATTCGGCGAGTGGTCGGTCCGGATATCAACATCGACGTGTTCGAGCATCACGATGGCACGGTTTTCTCCGATAAAACGCCGCTGTATGACGCGATTTGCTCAACGCTCAAACAGCACGACCCGGAAGGCGTCGCTGTTCCGTACATGATCCCCGGCTTTACGGACTCGTTCGCATACGGGCGCCTTGGCGCGACTTGCTACGGGTTCTCCCCGGTCAAACTGGGACCCGAGCTGAACTTCACGCGGATGTATCATGGCCACAACGAGCGCATTCCCATCGACGGTTTTCTCTGGGGGCTTCGAGCGCTCTACGACTTGGTGCATGGGTTTTGTCGCGCTCAATGATCTTTGCACCCGGAGGGTTTACGGACGGCATTGAATGCCCTAGGTGCGCTGCATGAGCGTTCGATCGATCGGGCTGGACGAGGGGCTTTACAAATACCTGTGCGAGGTTTCGATTCGCGAGAGCGACGTGCTCGCGCGTCTGCGCGATGAGACCTCAAAGCTGTCGATGGCGAGAATGCAAATCTCGCCTGAGCAGGGGCAGTTCATGGGGCTGCTGGCGGAGCTGCTGGGCGTGCGACGCGCGATCGAAGTGGGTACGTTCACCGGCTACAGCGCGCTTAGCGTCGCCCTGGCAATGCCGGCGGACGGCGAACTGGTTGCCTGTGACGTCAGCGCCGAGTGGA
>JAUIKB010000739.1 GCA_030430975.1 Polyangia bacterium | reverse complement strand
GTTTGTGGCGATGAATCACCAGCCGTACGCGGTGGCGCTGAAGCATTTCGCCGAACGATCCCCTGACGCCTGGATCGCCGATCTGTGGAACTGCGCCGGGAACGATCAGTTGTTCTATCAGGCGGCGTCGCTAGAGGACGCATGAGCCTTTCGCTGGTCACGGGTGCCAGTGGGTTTTTGGGGTCGGCGTTGGTGCGCGAGCTGCTGCTGCGCGGACATCGGGTACGCGCGTTCGATGACCATTCGCGGGGCCGCCCGGAGCGGTTGAGCGGTCTGCAAGACGTGGAGGTCGTCAAGGGCGACCTACGCGACGCTAAGGCCGTCCGTGAGGCGACCGACGGAGCGGAGGTCGTGTGGCACCTGGGCGCGGTGAACGGCACGGAGAACTTCTACAAATACCCGGACCGTGTGATCGAGGTCGGGATCGCCGGCACGCTGAACACGATCCACGCTGCGCTGGACGCGGGGGCGCGTCGCCTGGTGCTCGCTAGCAGCAGTGAGGTGTATCATCAACCGGGTATATTTCCCACGCCAGAAAATGTGCCTGCAGTTGTGCCCGACGTGCGCAATCCACGCTATAGCTATGGCGGAAGCAAGATAGCCGGCGAGCTGCTGGCTTTGCATTTGGCGCGGCCACGCGGTCTCGAGGCGGTCATCGTGCGTCCGCACAACGTTTTCGGTCCCGACATGGGCGAAGAGCACGTGATTCCGCAGCTTGTGCGCCGGTTGGCCAAGCTTGCCAGTGGCGGTGGGCAGGTGACGCTCCCAATTCAGGGCGACGGAGCGGAGACCCGGGCGTTCTGCTATATCAGCGACGCTGCGCGCGGCTTCGCGACGGCCGGTCTGGAGGCTGCGGACGGCGGAATCCTCAACGTGGGGCGCGATGAAGAGATCAGCATCCGACAGCTGATCGATCGCTTGGGTCGGCTCATGCGGCTCGACGTAGCGATCGAGCCCGGGCCGCTCCAGCCCGGCGGCACGCGCCGGCGCTGTCCGGACGTGACGGCGCTGCGCGCGCTCGGGTGGCAGTGCGAGATCGAGCTGAATGACGGGCTCCGTCGTTCGATAGCCTGGTACGCGCCTGGTTGGGCGGGCATCACCGGAGGCGCGCCACGCACGGACTGATCACATTGCGATCACCGGATGGGCGAGCGGAGCCACGCGTTGGAACTATGCTACCGAGCTATGAAAAACGCGTCCCGAGTCGTCTTTACATCGATTGTTATCAGTCCGTTGCTCTTCGTCGCCTGCGGCAGCGATGACGAGCCACGAGCGTTTAATGGTCAGGCTGGGTCCGCCGGATCCGGTGCAAGCGCGGGCACGAGTGGCGGTGGTTCGACCAGTACTGGTGGCTCGACCAGCACCGGTGGCTCGACCAGCACCGGTGGCTCGACCAGCACCGGCGGATCGAGTAGCGCCGGCACCGCCGGCGTGGCTGGATCGGGCGGTGGTGACGCCGGAGTCACGTGCACGACAGCTGAAGAGTGCGACGACGGTGACGCGTGCAACGGTGAAGAGACTTGCGACAATGGTACATGCACGGGCGGAACGGCGCTGCCGGACGACACGCCGTGTGGCACGGCGACGCAGGGTGACGGCGGGGACGCCGGAGGCGATGCCGGCTCGAACCAGGTTTGCCGATCCAGCGTGTGTGTTCAGCCGTGCACAACCGACGTTGAGTGTGATGACCCCGATCCCTGCAATGGTGTCGAGACGTGCGATCCAGCGACGAAGGTTTGCCGGCGTGGCACGCCGCTGATCTGCGACGACGCGAATGATTGCACGACCGATGAGTGTGAACCAAACGTCGGCTGTGTTGCGACGCTGATCGACGGTGATGGCGACGGGTATGCGGACAAGGCGCTGGGTGCGTGCGGCGACGACTGTGATGACAGCGACCAGACCGTCAATCCCGGAGCAGCCGAACTCTGCGATACGAAGGACAATGACTGCGACGGCACGGTCGACAATGGTCAACCGACTTGGTATTTCGACTGCGATGGTGACGGGTTCGCAGCCGCAGGTGCTACCGGGACGGCGCAATGCGCCAAGCCGCCGCCACTGACGACGTGTCCGACCGGCGACTACACGGAGGTCGCTCCGGGACCTGACACGACCGACTGCGACGATGAGAGCGCCGATAGGTATCCCGGCAATGACACCTACAAGACTACGAAGATCGCTGGTCAGCCGGCAGCTACCGACTTCGACTACAACTGCGATGGCAATGAAGAGAAGCGCTACAACAGCCAGTTCCCGCAGTTTGCGCTGAGCTGTAAATACGTGTTCACTTCCGGCGGACTGGGCTACTGCTCAGGTGCGTCAGGCTGGACGGGGACGAACCCATCGTGCGGAGGCAGCGCAAGCTATCGGAGTTGCAACCTCGCTTGCAACGCCTACGTGACCAACACGCGTACCCAAAGCTGTCGGTAGGCGTGGCCGCTGCGTCGGCGGCCGCTGCGTCGGCGGCCGCTGCGTCGGCTCGGCTAACGACGGCTCGTGTCGAGCCGTCGGCCTGACGAGCGGTCAGCGCGCGCGAGACACCACCGTCGAGTGCGAATCGCCGCGTTCGCCAGCGCACAACAGCAGCGTGAGATTGCTTGCCAGTCGCGTTCGACGGTCCGGTGAGAGCGGCACGCCGGCCTGCTTGAGCATCGCTAGCGCATCACGCACCGTATCCACGGCGCCACGCACGACGGTACGCCGTGCGTCCACCATCGCCTGGGCCTGCTGACGTAGCAGCATCGATTGGGCGATTTCGGGCGCGTACGTCAGATCGTTCAAGCGCACCAAGACGATCCGCACGCCGGCCGAGTCGACCTGGCGCTGCAATTCCTGCGTGAGCGTTCCGATCACGACTTGACTCTCCGACTTCAGATCGGGGCGTGAAGGATCCTCTTCCTCGTAGGGGAACCGTGAGCACACCGCCTTGAGCGCGGCAGACGCCTGGTTCTGAACGAAGGCGTGATAGTTGTCATTGTCGATGATCGCCTTGCGGGCGTCGACGATGCGGTAGACGACCACGGCCGATACCTGAATCGGATTGCCGTGCGCTTCGACCACGGTCGTGACCGGCAGCGCGATGACCGTGTCGCGGGTGTAGACGGTCACTTTGCGCAGTCCGATAGGTGATGCGAAGTGGAAACCGGGCGTGTCGACCGTGCGTCGGAACTTGCCCCAGTAGAGCAGCACGACGGCTTGGCGAGGTTCGAGAGTGAAGATCGCGCGCAACATGAGCAGCAGCAGAATGAGCCCGACGAAGCCGCCGACCAGGGTGAACATCGCTGTGAGACCGGCGAGTGCGTCAGCGTCCATCACTGGGCTCCCGTGGGCGGTCCGGCGTCGACTTCGACCGGCATGTACGTCTGCACTCGCTCGCCGCTGCACAGCACGAGCATCAGGCTCGATGCGAAGCTCTCGACAGACGTTTGGGTCAGTCCGATCTGAGCTTCGTGCATTTGGCCTAGGGCGCTGCGGACGGTTGCTACAGCGCCTTCGACGATGGTGCGGCGCGCGCTGATCATGGCTTGAGCCTGTTGCCGCAGCAGCATCGACTGAGCGATCTCAGGCGAGTACGTCAGGTCGTTGATGCGCAGCTGCAGAATTTCGATGCCCGCCGGACGCACTAGCTCTTGCAGGTCGTGAACGAGCTGGCGCGCGATGTGGTCGCTTTCTTTCTTCAAGCACGGCAGCGAGGGATCGGTCGTTTCGTATGGAAACTGAGAACACACGTGCTTAACCACGACCGTAGCCAGGTGGTAAACAAACTCCTGATAGTTGGCCGTCTCGAGCGCCGCGAGGTGGGCCTCACGTACTCGATAGATGCACACCGCCGATACCTCGATCGGATTGCCGTTGGCTTCGAGGACGGTCGCCTGCGGGAGGTCGACGCTCGTGTCCTGGCTGGATACTCGGTAAAGTTTGCGACCCAGCGGGAACACGTACGAGATGCCCGGCTCGGTGAGGGTGTACTTGTACTTGCCAAA
>JAUIKB010000738.1 GCA_030430975.1 Polyangia bacterium | reverse complement strand
GGGCTTCTTGCGCATCTTGCCGCGGGGCTCGCCGCGCAGGCGGTCGTAGCCGATGATCAGCGAGTCCTTGTCGAGCAGCACGGACTGCAAGCGCGCATACGGACAGATCACCGTACACATCTGCTCCCGAAAGTACGCGAAGTCGAAGAAGATCAAGCCTGCTGTGACCATCACGATCCCGAATCCGCTCGGGTGCAGAAGCGGTGAGTTGGTCATCCATTTCGCGAGCCGTTCAACGCCGACGAAGTACGCGAGAAAGACGTTCGACAACAACACCGAGATGACGGCGTACAGCAGGTACTTCACCGCTTTTCGGGCGCCAGAAGGGTTCTTTGATTTGCCGTGCAGCAAACGTTCGAGGGGGCGAAAAACGAACTCCATGTAGACCGTCTGCGGACAACCCCAACCGCACCACACTCGCCCGAACAACGCGGTCGCCCACACGATCGAAATGAAGATCGCGAGCAACAGCAGCATCAATAGCACGCCGTCCGTAGGCAGAAACGTTCGACCGAAAAGCGTAAACTGGCGCGCGACAACATCCAGCAAGACCATCGGTTTGCCGCCCCAGCGAAGGAACGGCACGGTGCAGAACATCACGATCAGCGCGTAAGCGACGACGCGACGCCCGGTCAGGAACCGACCCGGGGCTAGCTTCGGATCGATCCAGCGTCGCGAACCGTCTTCGTTTAGCGTCGGGAGGACGCGCTTTTCGCCTTCGGGTTGTGTTGCCAAGTTTACTTTCCGCTAGCTGACGGTGCCGCGGGGGCAGCCGAGCCAGCTGGCGGAACAACCGAGCCCGCTGCGCTCGCCGACGGAGCGCTCGCACCCGCAGAGGGGGCGGGGGAACCCGACGACGGAGCCGCAGAGCCCGCTGGCGCCGCCGATCCTGATTTGGTCCCCTCAGGTGCCTTACCCGGAACATTGGTGTTCCGAAGTGAGCCGATGAACGCAACGACCTTGCTCAGCTCGATAGGCGTCAGCTGACGGTTCCAGGCCGGCATGCCTTTCGCAGCAACGCCTTCTCCCACAACCTTGTGGATGTCCATCAGCGTTCCGCCCCCATGAATCCACGAGTCATCCGTGAGGTTCGGACCGATTTTGCCTTCGCCTTTGGCGCCATGACACACCTCACAGCGCGCTTTGTAAACGCCCTGGGCGTCCGCCATCATCGCTGAGTTCGTCATCAGCTTGGCCAGTCCCTCTTCTGACACCTTGTCGCCCATCGCGGCCTTGGCTTGCGCCTCACGTGCGGCGGCCATGTCGGCCGCGTACTCCTGGTGAGCTGACAAGCCACGCTTGAACACGGACCAGTGTAAGAAGTAGCCGATCGCGAAGATGAAGCTGCCCCAGAAGATCAGCACCCACCAGCGGGGTAGAGGGTGATCGTACTCACGAATGCCGTCGTATTCATGGTCGAGCAGGTTTTCCTCTTCGGCCTCGACGCTCGTCTTATCAGTCATTCCGAGTCTCCCGTGCGTGGATTGCGAACTGGCGCATAGTCGTCATCAAGCGGAAGCATGCTGGCGTGCTCCCATTGCGCCTGATTTCCCTTTCGGTAAACATGAATCACTACGGCGACGAACACCGCGAGAAAGATGATCAGCCCAACTTCGGCGTATGACGCCAAGCCCATACGGCTCATGATATCGCTCAAGCGCATGTCAGTTACCTCCCGCTGATGCTTGCTTCTCAGCAGGTGCGGGTTTCGGCGCGCTCTTGATGTCGCGACCTAGGCGCTGAAGATACGCCGTCATGGCCACGATTTTTTTGGTCTCGAGCCCCTTGGGCCCACCTTGAGACGCCACGTTGTCGGCAATCTCTTTTGCCTGCTGGCGCGCTTCCTTCTCGGCATGGTTGACCGACTCGCCGTAAGGCACGCCTAACATGACCATCACATCGACGCGGTCCTGAATCACGCCGAAGTCGATGTCGTCGGTGAGCAGCCATGCATACGGCGGCATGATCGACTGCGGGGTGGTCGACGTCGGCTGTTCCATGTGGCGCACGTGCCACAGGTCCGGGTACTTGCCGCCGACCCGGTGTAGGTCGGGCCCGATACGCCGTGACCCCCACTGGAACGGGTAGTCGTAAACGAACTCGCCGGGCTTTGAGTACTCACCGTACCGTTCGGTCTCCGACCGGATCGGCCGGACCATCTGTGAGTGGCAGTTGTAGCAGCCCTCGGAGATGTAGATGTCGCGACCGTACAGCTCAAGCGGCGTATAGGGTTTGACGGAGCTAATCGTCGGCACGTTGGAGCGGATCAGAAACGTGGGGATGATCTCGAAGAGCGACGCCACGGCGACGGAGATGGTGACCCAAACGGTGAACTTAAACGGCTTGCGCTCCCACACGCGGTGCCACTCCGCGGCGACGAAGTACCGGATTTTATGCACGATCTGGAGCACGGGTGCGTCGTGGGGAATGACGAGCTTGGGCGTCTTGCCGCGGTATTCCTTCTCGAGGGCGGGCGCCTCGATGACGGGTACGTCGTACTCCTTCGGACGGCTCTTCCAGGTCATGAACAGGTTCACGAGGCACATGACAACGCCGATGACGAACATCGTGCCGCCCACCGCGCGGACCCAGTACATGGGCAGGATGCGCGTCACCGTCTCGACGAAGTCCGGGTAGGCAAGACGGCCGGTCTCGTCGAACGCGCGCCACATCAGACCCTGGGTTACGCCTGCGGCGTAGATCGCGACGATGTAGAACAGGATGCCTAGCGTCCCGATCCAGAAGTGGTACTCCGCCAGCTTCTTGGACCACAGCTTGCGCTGGAACAGCTTTGGCGCGAGCCAGTACAACATGCCGAAGGTCATGAAACCGTTCCAGCCCAGGGCGCCGCTATGCACATGTGCGATCGTCCAGTCCGTGTAGTGCGACAAGGCGTTGACGCTCTTGATAGACAGGAGCGGCCCCTCGAACGTCGACATCCCGTAGAACGTGATGCCCACCACGAAAAACTTCAGCACTGGATCCGAAGCTACCCGGTTCCACGCGCCCCGAAGCGTGAGCAGCCCGTTGATCATTCCTCCCCAGGACGGCATCCACAGCATCACGCTGAAGATCATCCCGAGCGTGCTCGCCCACTCGGGCAGGGCCGTGTAGTGCAGATGGTGCGGTCCTGCCCAGATGTAGATGAACACCAAGGACCAGAAGTGAAGAATCGAGAGCTTGTACGAGAAGACCGGCCGATTCGCTGCCTTCGGCAGGAAGTAGTACATCAGCCCTAGAAACGGGGTCGTTAGAAAGAACGCGACGGCGTTGTGGCCGTACCACCACTGCATGAACGCATCCTGGACGCCCGCATAGATCGGATAACTTTTGAACAAGCCCGCCGGGATGACGAGGTTGTTGAAGATGTGGAGGATCGCGACCGTGATCAGCGTGGCGATGTAAAACCAGATGGCCACGTACAGGTGCCGTTCGCGTCGCTTGGCGATCGTTCCGAACACGTTGATGGCGAACGCCACCCAAACCACCGCGATCGCGATGTCGATCGGCCACTCCAGCTCCGCGTACTCTTTGCTCTGCGTTATGCCGAGCGGCAGCGTCACAGCCGCTGCAACGATGATCGCCTGCCAGCCCCAGAAGTGGAACTGACTCAGCTTGTCGTTGAACATGCGCGCCTTGAGCAACCGCTGGCTCGAGTAGTAGACCGCCGCGAAGATAGCGTTCCCGGCGAATGCGAATATCGCCGCGTTGGTGTGCAACGGGCGCAAGCGGCCGAACGTGAGCCACGACTGACCGAACGCCAGCTGGGGCATCACGAGCTCAAGCGCGAGCCACAGTCCCGCCAGAGTCGCGACCAAACCCCAGATGATCGTCGCCGCCGTGAACTTGCGGACGATCGCGTCGTCGTATGAGAACTTCTCTATTCGAGCCATGTGCGGCGCGCGACTTCAAGATGCGTGCCGAACGAAAAAACCAGCAATTTCGTTGGTATTCTGGAGTGTTCCGCGACAGTTCGCCGCAGATCGAGCGCG
>JAUIKB010000737.1 GCA_030430975.1 Polyangia bacterium | reverse complement strand
GCGTCCGATCGGGCCGCCCCGTCGACGCCGAACCACACAGCCCGCGTCTCCGGCTCGCCCGTGACGATGGTGAGCACGGCGTCGGCACCGCGGGCGGCATCGCGCGGAGTCTCCGCGACGCGCACGCCCTCAGGCAGGTCCCAAGCGCGGCGGGTGCGATTGAATACGCTCACCAGCAAGCCGGCCTTGGCGAGGTTGCGCGCCATCGGCAATCCCATGCGCCCGAGCCCCAGTAGCGCCACCGTTCGTAATGCGTCTGTCACGTCTGCTTGTGTAGCCCACATCGCCGGCGTTGGGCGTCGTTCGAACGCTCCGTCGCCGAGTTTCAGCTCGGGCAGGTTTGCGCACGCTGCCGGCTGCGGTACACCGGGCGCATGGGAAAGCGAAATCGATCAGGGGACGATCGCCGTTCACGCGGTGGTCATGACCGCGGTGGTGATGAGCGCGGCTCCGACCGTGGCCAAGGTCCGGGAGACAGCGCGTTCCTCGATCTAGAGATCAGCGGCGTGCTGTACGGCGAAGCGAGCAGCATCGCACGCCAGGCTACACGCGAGCTGATCATGGACGCCATCAAAGAGCGGTTGTTCGACCGGCTCGGTAAAGAACTCACCGAACTGGGGCACATCGCTGCTGATGAACTGGCAGACGATATCGAAGCCAATCTGGAGATCGAGGCGCTCATCGAGGCGCGCCGCAAGAGCCGAGCGGAGACCAAGAGCCTCGTCGCCCGCGTGTTCCGGGACGCACCGAAGGGCAAGAAGAAGAAAAAGGGACAGTAGCCGGTGGCGGCGCCGACGCCCCTACCCACGGACGAGTCCCACGACCTATTTCGGAAAACGTGCGAGCGCTTCGCACGAGAACGCATCGCGCCCAATGCGTTCGAATGGGAAGAAGCCGGCCTGTTCCCACGCGAACTCTATGATGAGGCAGCGGAGCTGGGCATCCTGGGCGCTGGCTACCCGGAGGAGTACGGCGGCGGCGGCGGTGACGGTCTGTACGGTTTGATCGGTCTCGAAGCGCTTCTCGAAGGCGGTTCGTCGGGTGTCGTCGCCGGGCTCGGCTCACACGGGATCGCCATGCCTCCGCTGATGAATCTCGGAACGGACGAACAGAAACAGCGGTTTCTACCCGGAGTCATCAGCGGCAAGAAGATCGCCGCGCTCGCCATCACCGAGCCAGGAACGGGTTCTGACGTGTCTGGGATTACCACGCGCGCGGTTCGCGACGGCGACGACTACGTGATCAGTGGCGCGAAGACGTTCATCACCAGCGGCACGCGCGCGGACTACATCATGACGCTGACCCGAACCGGCGAAGACAAGCACGGCGGACTCACGTTCTTCATCGTAGAAAACGACATGAAGGGCTACAGCGTATCGCGAGCACTCAAGAAGACCGGCTGGTGGGCAAGCGACACCGGCGAGCTGAGCTTCGACGAAGTCCGCGTACCCGTCGCGAACCGCATGGGCGAAGAAGGCTCTGGCTTCGTCGCGCTGATGCAGAACTTCCAGAACGAACGTCTTGCGCTCGCCTATTATGGACACGCCACGGCCGACATCGTGTTCCGCGACGCGCTCGAGTACACCAAAGAGCGCAAGGCTTTCGGTCGACCGATCGCTGGATTCCAAGTCACCCGGCACAAGCTCGCCAGGATGGCTACCGAGATCGCAGCCGCCCGCGCGTTCAACTACGCCGTCACCGCGCGGGTTCTGGCCGGTGAGTACCTCGTCGGCGAGGTCAGCATGGCGAAGAACTACGCTAGCGATGTTGCGGTACGCGTTTGCTACGATGCAGTGCAGCTACTCGGCGGTATGGGCTACATGCGAGAGACGCGGGTGGAACGCCTCAGTCGAGACGCCCGAATTCTGCCCATCGGCGGTGGCACGACCGAGATCATGAACGAGATCATCGCCAAGCACCTGGGACTGTAAGCGCAGCTAATCCGAGTCGACCGCCCGCTGGCTAGAGCGCCATCCCGCGGAGTCGACGAGCACCGACGGCACATCGACGCGTGCTACGCGGGCCGCGTCGATCCCCTCGCCGATCAACATCAGTAAGCCACGTCGGTCGTAGCGACCGCCGAGTTCGTGATACTGGCGCGTCGACTCGGCTTTCTGTTCTTTGACGCGCTCGATGAGCGGGTCGAGACCGCCGACCAGCGCCGTTCGGCGGCGCGACGCCAGATCGTCGCGCTGAACGCGGAGAACGTCGTGAAGGACATCCAGATCGTGGTAGCGCCCCAGGAGCTTCTGGAGCTTCTGGCAGTATTGATGGACCCCTGCCGCGTGCTCGCCGAGCGCCGGTGAGACGAGTTCGATGGCGTACCGGAGCTTCTTTACTCGGATACGCGTGTTGTGCATCCGCTCGGGATGCTCCGGACCGCTGAGCGGCGGCGCTTCGGCGAACACCGCGTGAACGCGGGGCTCGAGGGCAAGCCACGCGATTTCGCTCACGTCCGCGAACGCGATATCACGCAGCACCGCCTCGACCACACGCTGCATGCGGCGACGCAGTTTCGGCACCTGGATTTGCTTCAGCGCACGTACGGTCGCCTTACGCTCGATACCTCGTCGCACATCGATGCGTTCCAGGATGTGCTCCAGCGCCGCGCGTTCGACGTCACTCGACGATTTTTGCACGAGCTCCGCGATGGTCTCGCTATGCACGTCCCATTCCCGCAGCGCGCCGGCGCCGCGGGTGATTCCGCGCAACAGCTTGCGCGTACGCTCGTGACGCTTACCGTGGATGTGGTCGCCGAACGTGTCAAAAACCGCGCGCAGACGTCGGGAAGCAACTCGCAACTGATGAATCGCCTCGATCGGATCCTCCGATTCGCGGAACCGCGCGCTTTCCACGAGCACTCCGAGACGATTCTCAGTGAGATCGCGCAGGTGCTGCTCGAACTGGCGCATCCGCGGATCGATGGAGATCCCCCTCGGGGCTTCGGTTTCGTTGGCGAGTCGGCCATGAAGAGGCGGCATGGTGCCCCAGTTCAGCGGGACATTCAACGCGCGAGCCTGACAAGGCGCCTGGCGCTTGCCGAATCCGCGGCCGGCCTAGATCTGAAGCGCCACCTTGCCAAAGACGCGCCGCGTCTTGAGCGCTACCAAGGCATTGCTGACTTCGGCCAGCGGAAAGCTCTTCCACAGCTTCGGCTTGATCGCTCTGCGTTCGTAGAGTTCGAACAGCGCGTGGTACCCGGCGACTACCTTCTGGGCATCGTGCTGAAACATCGCCCCCCAATGGAGGCCCGTCACGGCGATCTGTTTCAGCAGTATCCGATTGGCCTTGATTTCGGGAATTGTACCGCCCGCAAATCCCACAACCACCAGTCGACCATCCCAAGCGATGCACTTGGAACATCCGTGGAAAATATCACCGCCAACGTTTTCGATGATGACGTTTGCGCCCTTGCCACCCGTCGCGTCCTTGACCTGCTGAACCCAGTCCGCGTTTCGGTAGCTAATCGCGACGTCCGCGCCGATCGAACGACAGAACTCCAGCTTTTCGTCGCTGCCCGCCAGAGCGATGACCCGCGCACCCAACGCCTTGGCGAGCTGGATCGTCGCCATGCCGACTCCACCCGCGGCTGCCGTGACGAGCACGGTTTCGCCCGGCTGAAGGTTGGCTCGGTACACAAGCGCGGCGTGGGCGGTTGGATAAACGCACGGCATGATCGCGGCTTCCTCGAAGCTCATCGCATCAGGGATCTTGTGAACGCCATCGGGAATCACGACGACCTGCTCTTGGAACGCGCCGTACGGCATGAACGTCGTCACCCGGTCGCCAACGGCCAGACCGGCAACACCGTCACCGACCGCTTCGATCACGCCTGCCGCTTCCGCGCCCGGTACGAACGGAAACGGCGGCTTCACTTGGTACTTGCCTTGGCACAACAAGATATCGAAGAAGTTGCAACCGGCAGCCTTCACGCGGATCTTCACCGTCCCATCCGAAAGACTCGGCTCCGGCAACTCGCCGACGCTGAGGGTCTCCGGT
>JAUIKB010000736.1 GCA_030430975.1 Polyangia bacterium | reverse complement strand
GGGCGTCGCCGTCCCACCGGCGTTTGAAACAGGGCGTCGCCAAGCTCGACGCGATCATCTACGCGATGATCGATCAGCGCCGCAGCGAAGGACTCGAGGGTCGCAACGATCTGCTCAGTTCGTTGCTCAGCGCCGTCGACGAGGAGGGCGATGGCGACGGCCTGTCGGCCGAAGAGATCCGCGCGCAGCTGCTCACGTTGTTCTTGGCCGGGCACGAAACCACGTCGAACGCGCTCACATGGACCTTGTATCTGCTGTCGACTGCGCCCGAGGCGGAGGCGAAACTCCACGCCGAGGTCGACGCCGTGTTGGGCGACGCCACGCCGACGTTCGAACACTACGCTCAGCTTCCGTACACACGCCAGGCGCTCAAGGAAGCGATGCGGCTGTTTCCACCCGTATACGTGATGGCGCGCATGGCGGCGGAGGACGTGCAGCTCGGCGAGTGGAACGTACCGAAGGGCAGCGAACTCGTGCTCTGGACGTACCATGTGCAGCGCGATCCCTCGCTATTCGACCGTCCCTGGGAGTTTCGGCCCGAACGCTTCGAAAAGGATGCGGAAGCAGCGCTGCCCAAGGGCGCGTATTTTCCGTTTGGCGCCGGGCCGCGCGCGTGCATCGGCACTCAGTTCGCGCTGATCGAAGGCACGCTGGCGCTGGGTGCGCTCACGGCCCGGTCGCGATTCCGGATGGTGCCGGGTCATGACGTCGAGCTTGCGCCGCGCATCACGCTCAATCCCAAGGGCGGCCTTCCGATGCGGATCAGTTCGCGCTGAATCCGTGCGCGGCCGGGCTAACGCTTCGTCCCGGACGCCCAGGCGAGCAGCGGCGAAGCGTTGCCTTCGCGCAGACGTTGTTGCGCCCGAAGTCGGGTCCGCCACGGTCGGTGCTTCGCGTCGACTTTTGGCAGCTTGAACTTCAGCTGCATCGGCGCGCCGCCGCGCCTGATCGACACCTTGACCGTCTCACCGGGTTTGGTGTTGCGCAGCGCCCACTGCGCTTCGTGAATGTGATGGACGTAGTCGCCGCCGATTTCGGTGATGACGTCGCCGGCTTGAAACGTCGAGCCAGCCTTGGCGGAAGCGATCTTCGACGAGCTCAAGCTGAAGCCGGTGATGCCGAGCACGTCGACCGCCAGCGTGCGTAGGTCGTAGCCGCGGTACTTCGTCACCGTCGGTGCAGGCGCGCCGGTGCGTTTGACGCAGTCGAGCAATGGGAACGGGGGCGGAGCATCCAGCAGCGAATCGAGTTTCTTGAGGGCGCCCGGCATTTCGCTGAGGGCAGCCCGGAAGGCAGCTTCGGTGGTGCCGGGTTCGGGATGACGCTGACGCGCGCTGCGATACACCGTTTCGAGCGATGAACCGGCGGCGCGCAGCTCGGTGTCGAGACAGAACGCGACCAATGCGCCGCCTGAATACGCCACGTTGCCGCCCACGGTTCGCACGGGTCCGCGCACAGTTTCGAGCTCGAGCCGATCGTGCTCCTGAAACAAGATGCTCAGCGCGTTCATCTCGAGCACATCGCCGCCAGCGGCGCGCAGCGCGACCTGCGCCTTGATTTCGAAGTAGCGCGTGAATCCCTCCGACAGCCACGCCACGTCTGCGCGCGACCACTGGTGTAGCAGTTCGTGAACCAATATGCCGCCCGTGCCGCTGGTCGGTTCGGTCGGAAGCGGCAGACCGACGACGCTGGTGTGAACGCCCACGACCCCGCCGGCTTCAATGCTGTTGTGGTAATGAAAGGCCAGCGTACGCGGCCGCTTCGTCAGTCGCCCGAAGAAGCCGCTCGCCGCCCCGGCTACGCTGTTGACCATCGGCGCGATCCGCGCGAGCGACTCGGCGTCGGCATCGCCGCTGGCCAACCGAAACGTCGTACCGGCGACCGGCACGTCGTAGGAATGCGCCGGCCCGACCAAGTAGAAAGCGTCGCGCAGCTCGCGGTGCGCCTGGATACGGCCCGAAGCCGGAATCGGGCCGAGGGCGTCGGTGACGGTTTCGGACCCAAACGTCAGCTTGAGCGGCACGTCGCGCAACTCGCCGTCTACCTTGAGCGCGGGGACGAATGCCCTGCCCACCAAAAAAAGACCGACATGCGAGTGAAACGGCACCTCATCGATGCCGTGCTTCGGACCGGCTTGGGCGTGCTCGAGCGCGACGGTATAGCGCAGCTGCAGATCGCCCTTCGGCGCGTCGAATCGACCGGTGTACGCGCCGCCGTTCGCCATCGTCACGAAGTCCGCGTAGCTTGACCTGTTGCGGAACGGCTCAGCCATGAACGGCAACTCGACGAGCTTCGCGGCGTCACCGATGCGCTCGTTCGGAACCGTGAGCCGTACTTTCAGCGCTGTGGCCATCTGGCCGCCGACGAACTCGACGTGAATCGCCATCGGACGCGGCGCCATCGAGCTTTGCGGCTGCCCCGAACTGGGCGTCGGAACGGCCAGCGCGGGCGGTGACGGATCCTCGGCCGGCGCAGGCGTCGCGCCGCACGCGCCGCACAGCGCTGCGAGGCCGGGCCAGAGCTTGCGGAACATGACGCGAGGATACAGCGCAGCGCTGCGTGGTCGGAGTCGAAAGACGAGCGGGCGGTGCGGAACCTGCGGCGTGTCCTAGCGGCGCGGTCCGCGCACCACCGATCCGACGCCGTCGAACGGTCCCTGGTTGGTCCAGTACAGGCACTCTCCATCCGACGTCACGCGGCGCGGATTCGCTTGTGCGCTTGCGATGCGAGTCACATCACCGGCCGGCGTGTCCAGCCGGTAGATGGCACCGGTTTCGGTGCGTTCGGTGAAGAACAGCTGCCCGGCCTCGACCCATATCCCGTCCAAGAACGTGCCCTGGGCGACGGTCGTGACGGCTCCGCCGAATTCCTCGACCCGTCGCACCGATGCGTTCGTGGTGATGTACACCGCGCGATCGGCGGTCGTCTCTTGGCTAATGCCGATGTCGTTGGCGCCGACGTCCATTGGCGCGACGAGGTCGAGCCGCTCGTCCGACAGGTTGTAGCGCCAAATGCCCGCGAGCTGAGCGGTGTTGCGCGTGTTGAACCAAAGATGGGACCCGCGTCGGACCAGCGCCCACGGATCGGCGAGGTCGGTCGCGTATTCCGTGTACTCGCCGGTAGTCAGTCGGTGGCCCACGAGGCGTCCGCCCGGAGCGCTCGAGCGTAGCCAGAACAACTCGGAGCCGCGCGCGACGATCCCCTGTGGGAAATTTTGAAATTCCGCGAGATTGACGAGCTGTGAGCCGTCCTTCTTTACCCCCGCGACTCGGCCGCTGATCGGCATGGTGAAGTACACCCAGTCGTCGGTCAGCGCCAGGTTGCGGGGACGTCCGGCGCCAGTGGTCAGCAGCGTTGTTGGGCCGCCGGCTTTCGGCACTTTGCCGATCGCGCCGTTGTCGAGGGCAGACGTGAAGTAGACATCCGTTCCGTCCAGCTCGATCCCATAGGCTCGCTCCACGCTGGCCAGCACGACGGGTTCGCTACCGGGTGGACACAATCCCGGTTCGCCGGCGCTGCCCCCCGCGCCACCTGGGCTTCCACCGGTGCCGGCGCTGCCCGCCGCGCCACCTGGGCTTCCACCGGCCCCGGCGTTGCCCCCCTGGCTTCCGGCAGTGCCTCCTTGGGTTCCCCCCGCACCTGCGTTGCCGACTCCGCCGGTTCCCGAGGTCCCCGCGCCGCCGACGGAGCTGCCAGCCTGTCCGCCAGCACCGGAATCGGCGGCGTCCATCAGGCCGGTTCGCGCTCCGCAACCCACGCTGACGGCGAGAGCCGTGGCTGTCGACATTCTCCGCCAAGCGAACACCGAGCGACTGTACCGCAGGTCCGGTTCCGGATCCGGAGCCCGAACCGGACGCCCGAGCCCGAGCCCGACCGATGTGTTGTCCTGGGTGTGATGCCAGGACATCGCTTACACATTTAGTGCCAGGACATCGCTTACACATTTGGCGATGAGGGGATGTTCGACAGTGTTCCGTGCCTTGGAAAGAGCAACGGACAATG
>JAUIKB010000735.1 GCA_030430975.1 Polyangia bacterium | reverse complement strand
AGGTTACTGCGTGGGCTCGCGCTCAGCGCGACCGACCCACCGCGAGGCATCGCGGAGCTGGAGGCCACGCTGGAGAGCTGCCGACGCGACGGTGATCGCGTCAGCGCGCTGCAGGCATGGGCTGCGCTTGGTGACCTGGTGACGATGATGGGCGGTGGCGTCAGCCCTCTCATCACGCCTTTGGACTTTCTCGACGAGTGGCCTGCCCCGGACACCTTGCCTGTTCCACCGCCGCTGGCGGCGCAGTTGATCGCCTCTGTGGTCTCAGTTCTGATGATGAGGGCGCCGGGCGATCCGCGATGCGCACGATGGGTTGCGGCTGGCGACGAGTTGAGCGGTCAGATGGGCGATCCGGCGGCCGGTGCTCGTCTGGCGCAGACGCTGAAGTGGTACTCGACATGGTTCGGTGACTACGAGATGGCCGCTCGTGCCGACGTGGCACTCCAGCCTTTGCGCGACGACGACACCGTGGGCATGGATCGCGTCATGTTGTACTCAATCGATGCGAACGCCGCGGTGTTGCGCGGTGAGTTCAAAGAAGCGCTTTCGATCGTCGACGAAGGGCTTCCACGCGTTCAGGCATCAGGCGTCGGGTTCGCCGCGCCACTGCTGCTTGAACCGGGCGCGTTTGCCTGCGTGGGTGCCGGCTGGCTGGATCGCCTTCCAGAATACCTGAAGCCGCTCGAAGCGGTTACCTCCACGCGCATCGCTCACCGCGCAGCGTTCGAATGCATTTCCGGGATCGCCGCACTTCTCGAGGGGGAACCCGTGGTGGCGGCGCGACATCTGCGCGCCGCCACTGCTGCGGCGGAGGAGCTGGCAGCGCCGTTTGTTACCCTGGTCTCGCGGGCGCTCTTGGCTAGCGCACAGGTCAGTGCGGGGCTCCTCGACCAAGCGAGAGAGACGCTCATGGACGCGCAGCCCACGGTGGAGCGTCTGCCGGAGTCATTCCCGATCGCATTGATGGAAATCGCGGCCTCCGGGCTGGCGCGTGCGGCGTCCGACTCACGCGCGGAGCGCGAACACGCAGTGCGAGCCATGGGGATTTGTCGGCGGATGGAACTGACTCACTTTACAGGTTGGCAACCTGACGCGATGGCACGCGTCTGCTATCTCGCCCGGCAGGTCGAAACCGAGCGAGGATGGGCGGACACGTTAATCAGACGCCGAAACCTCGAGCCCGACGATGCCGCGAGCGGCTGCGACGATTGGCCATGGCGAGTGCTTATCCGTACGCAGGGCAAGTTCGAAGTCACTGTGGATGGCGAGCACCTCCAGCTGCCGGGGCGAGGTCGCGAACTGCTCGCGGCGATCGCGAGCCATGGGGGAGAGGTGAGAGTCGTGCGGCTTGTTGACAGTCTGTGGCCAGAGTCGGAGGGCGATGCCGCCCACAACGCTTTTAAGGTGACGCTTCACCGGCTCCGCAAGGCGCTACCTGAAGGGATGCTGATGGTCCGCGATGGCACGGTCCAGGTCGACTCAACTCGCTGCTGGGTGGAACCTCCGCAAAGGGGCTCGGGGCCCGTGACGAAAGCGAGGCCGAGTTAGTGGCCTGCATCGGCCAACCAAAGACAGTTCCATCCCAACAGGGCCGCCCGCCAGCGCTGAGCCCACGCCGTAGGCGGACCGTCCACTCAGTTGCCGTACAGGCCGAGCGTCAACGCGCCGAGTCCGCTTCCAATGCGGGCGGATCCACCCCGCCGGAGCAGTTCTCGGTCAGGCACGCCCGGTTGCTCGTGCACGACTCGCCCTGGGTCGACCGGCATTTATCCGAAGTGAAAAGACCGCCGAGACACAGTCATCGAGAACGTCGTCGCACCATTTCCTCTTCAGCGACTCTCGCGTTCAGTCACCGTCCGGCGAGGCGCGCTCCGGCCAAGTGGCCGGTCCCCTGAGAATCCACGCCGCAAATTGAATCGATGCTGCATGTTTTCAACGCCGCATCTAGAACCGCGATGGTCCCGCGAAGACTATTGTCCCGGTGCCCCCAAGCATGATTCCTTGCTGTCATGATCAAAACCGTTGCTCGCGCGTTGCTCCTGATCGGCTTGATCGCAGCGCCGACTCAAGGGTGTGGCGGCTCCGCTGAGGCCGACGGTTCCGACAGCCGCACACCGTGGGACGCTGCCAAACCGAAACTCGCCGATGCGAACTGCGATTTGCTGAAGCCCTGCTGCAACGACTCTGGGTACGGCTTCGACAAGACGCGCTGCTTGGCTCAAGCCGGCGAATTCTATCGAGGCATCGACCCGTTGATCGCCAGCGGCGTCGTGCAGTTCGATGCCGCTTCCGCCGATGCCTGCATCGAGGCGCTCAAGACTGGGGCCTTCGACTGCGCGAAACCCGAAACGGAGCCCGAACCTTGCACCAAAGTGTTCGTGGGGAAGCGTCAGCTCGGCGAGGAATGCGACCGCCAACAGGAGTGCGCGCCCGGACTGTACTGTTTCAACAGCGCCGGCAGGTGCGCGAAGGATCCACCACGCGGCAAACAGGGCGATGCATGCCAGGCAACGTGCTTCATGTCCGAGACCGGCAAAGTCTGCAACGGAGGCAGCTTCGAGAGCGAACCAGCGGAGTGCTTCGTCGAGGACAATTTGCGCTGTAGCGATCAAGGAATCTGTGAGCCCGCGTACAAAGAAGGCGACGACTGTGGCTTCAACTTCTGCGGCGCTGGCCTCTACTGCACCGCCGCGTCGATGAAGTGTGCAAAACTCCAGACGGAGGGTCAGCCCTGTGACACCTACGATGCATGCATCGCAGGGCTGTATTGTGATCAAACGGCCCAGGTCTGCACCAAACGGATCGGCCTCGGTATGCCTTGCGACGACAACGAGTCATGCGCAGCCGGGAGCGGCTGCTTTGATGGTGCTTGCCGCCTCGATGCCACCGGGCCGAACATCTGCGGCGCGACTTAGCCCTAATCCGACAATACAGCACCCTGCGAAACGGTTCAGAGTGCGTGACATAGGCGTGGCGCGGAGATTTTTCCACACCGGAGCATACTCACTGCATGTAAGGATTCGAGAATCGAGCACGCTGCCTAAATCGTGTGTTCTGGGGCCGAGCTTCGCGAGTTATCGGACGCGCGTATTGTCGGGTTAGGGTTAGTTCTCGGGCCCCTGAGACCGGTCGTCGCAAGCGAGCAGCGCTAGCGATCTGATTTATCAGTGCCCGTTTTCGGTGACCTAACCGAACCGTCGTCGGCTCGGCCCATTCAGTTGCAGTACAGGCCGAGCGTCAACGCGCCGAGTCCACCGCCTTCGCCGCAGGTGCCCCCGTCGCAGTAACCCGTTACGCACTCGTTATTGCTAGAGCAGGGGTCTCCCTTTGCCGCTTTGGCCATGCACGTCGTCGGGGGAAACGGACAATACGAAGAGTCCGCCCAACTCCGTACAGCGAGGAACCAAAACGTCTCCGCACGGCGGCAGGAGCTTCCGCCCAACTCCGAATGTCGAGGAACCAAAACGTCTCCGCACGGCGGCAGGAGCTTCCGCCCAACTCCGTACAGCGAGGAACCAAATAAAAACTAGTGACCCCAGCGGGAATCGAACCCGCGTTACCGGCGTGAGAGGCCGATGTCCTAACCGCTAGACGATGGGGCCAGTGATGGCTGGGGGACTAGGATTCGAACCTAGATAGCAAGTACCAGAAACTTGAGTCCTGCCCTTAGACGATCCCCCAAAGAAGGAGACCGGCAGCTTAATCGGAACCGCTTCCGAGTCAAGATGCTGATTTCACTTCCTAGGGCCGATTTTCGGTTGACCTCTGCCAGACGAGACTTAACCTCCGCCGACGTTTTGCGGCACCTGGAGTGCCGGGTACGCCCTCGGAGGAATAGAGTATGGCAAGTAAAGAAATCGTCTACCGTCAGAACGCGCGTCGCGCTGTCGCACGTGGACTCGACGCGCTCGCGGACGTCGTAAAAGTCACGCTCGGCCCCGGCGGCCGCAATGTAGCCCTTGAGAAATCATGGGGCGCGCCGATCGTCACCAAGGACGGCGTG
>JAUIKB010000734.1 GCA_030430975.1 Polyangia bacterium | reverse complement strand
GTCGAGCGTGTACGTGCAGCCGATGACGCTCGATGCGATCGTCGCAAGGGCAGCATCGAGCTGAGCCGCATTATCCGCTTTGTAATATTTGCGGTTGCCCGAATTCGGCACGCCGCCGGCGATCGCGAACTTGTCCATTTGGTCAGGGTCGATCGAATTGCCACCGCCGAACCCCACGACGAACGTCGCGATGCCCTTCGAGAACATTTGGGTGAGTAGCATTTCCGTTCCGTTATCACCGCCGGCCTTGTTGCACCCAGCTTGTTTGCCGTCTGTAATTAGCACGGCGAAGTTCTCACGCGTCGTATCCATGAGTTCGGACTGTGTGCTGGCCTGTTCAATAGCCGTGTCGATATTGGTTACGCACGGACCGCTAGGGTAATTGGCGTCGCTTTGATTCGTGGCGTTGTTGAGCAGCGTCTGAATGGTTGACTCCGTGCCGGCAGCGACCGGCACTGCAGGGGCGCCCTGGCCACAGTCACCGCCGGTGGTGTCGGGGAACAGGATCAGCCCCCAGCGGATCTTGCCCGTGAAGTTGGTGGTGAGCTGATTGATGGCGTCGACTGCGAACGTCCATTTGTTGGGGCCGGCCACGTTGAGGTTATTCATCAGGTCGCGTCGCATCGAGCAACTGCGGTCGAGCACGACGAGCATATTGGGTGGAATCGCCTCGATCTGGAATTCTTCCGCGCCGCACCCGCCACCCGGAACGCAAGCGCCAGCGTCGCAGTCTTCCCCGTCCTTGCAGTCTTGTTTGGTCGCACACATGCCCTGGGGCAAGCACGTGCTGGTGGCGGTGCAGAACTCGCCTGCGGCGCAGTCTGACCCGGAACCGCAAGTGCCGTCCGGAATGCAGAGTCCGTCGGCGGAGCAATACGTCGCGGCGTCACAGTCGGCTGGCCCGCTGCAGGCCTTGGGTCCGATGCCTCCGGTGCCGGCGCCCGACTGTCCGCCGCCAGATGCCCCGCCTCCGCCGCCGCTGCTGATTCCGCCACCGCCCGCGGTCTCCCCGCTCTCCGTGCCGCAGCCCGAGATGGTGATGAGCGAACCGCCGACCAGCGCGCCCGCCACGTACAGCGATCTCAGTGTTGCCATACGTCAATGGTACGGCGCGCGCCTCGCCCCAGCAAGCGCGCCGGTATCGTGGATGAAGCCTAGCGCGGACTGAGCATGCGCTGGTTGCGGAAGTACCGGTACCAGCTCAGCACTTTGACGACGTAAGCCTGCGTTTCTTCGTACGGTGGGATCCCGCCGTGCCGAATCACGGCGTTCTCGCCGGCGTTGTAGCCAGCGATCGTTAGCTCCAGGTTGCCGTTGAAGATGTTGGCAAGCACCCGCAAGTAGCGGACTCCGCCGAAGATGTTCTGTCGCGGATCGAACTCGTCGGTGACCAGCATGCGTTCGGCGGTCTCCGGAATCATCTGCATCAGACCTCGCGCGTTGGCGCGCGAAACGGCTCGCGGATCGTAGTCGCTCTCCACCTTGATAACGGCGCGAACGAGTTCCTCGGGGATTTGGTACAGCGTGGCGGCCTGCCGAATGTGAACGTCGTAGCGCGTGTACCGCTCGGGGGACTTGTCGCTCGGCATATGCGGAGCCAGCCCTGCCACCTTGCGCTTCTTGGGCGGTGACTTCGCCACCAGCTTGCGACCCTTGCCGCTCTTGTTGCTGAAGTGGACGACGCCATGTTCGTCCACGTGCTTGAAGATGTCTGCCTGCGCAACAGTCGCCAGGCAGCAGATGCTCAGCAGGGTCGGAAGGGTTTTGCGGCGACGCACGGAGTGGGATCGTAGCGGGCGAGAGCGCCCAAGAGCAAGAACGCCGGACGACGTGTGGTGATTCCCGGTTACTGAAGTGCTGATTGTCCCAGAATTCTATGCGTTGTCTTGGTTGGGGGCGGCCAGGTACGTGTAGCGGCCTAGCGCTTGCTCAAAGTGATCGAGGAGTAGGCGCATCTGCTGGACTGTGATGCGCTCCTGTTGCACGGCGCGCTCAGCCTGGCGGCGCACGCTCTCGACCATGTCGTCCGGCGTGTACGTCACGTAGCGCAGCACGTCGGCCATGCTGTCGCCTTTCACGACGTGTGCGATTTGGTAGCCGTTCTCGGTCAGAATAATGTGCACCGCGTTCGTATCCCCGAACAGGTTGTGCATGTCGCCCAAGATCTCCTGGTAAGCGCCACACAAGAACAATCCCATGATGTACAGCTCGCCGTTGAGCGCGTGCACGGGCAGCGTATGCGCTTCGTCTTCGAGGTCGATGAAGTGGTCGATGATGCCGTCGCTATCGCACGTCAGGTCGGCGACCGTGGCGTGAACAGTCGGACGCTCATCGAGCCGGTGGATCGGCATGATCGGAAACAGGTGGTCCATCGCCCACGTGTCGGGGGCGGATTGGAAGATCGAGAAGTTGCCGTAGTAGATCGCGGCCATGTCCTTTTGGAGCTCTTCCAGCTCTTCAGGCACGCGCTTGACCCGACTTAGAGTGTCCTGAATCTTCTCGCAGCAGTTCCAATACAGGCGCTCGGCTTGCGCGAGCTCCCGCAGCGAGAAGTAGCCATACTTGAAGAGACTCTGCGCTTCTTCTTTGGCGTGCCCCGCGTCGTGCCAGGATTCCTGGACGTTCTTCGGGAGAATATTCTCGTACGTTTCGTAGAGCTCTTCGAGAACGCGATGGGCGCCTTCTTCGAGCGGCGCGGGCTCTCCGAATCGCACCTCGTTCGCACCCACAACGTCGAATACCAAGACCGACTGATGCGCGGCGATGGCGCGACCTGACTCTGTGACGATAGTCGGTTCAGGCACGCTGGCTTTAGCGCAGACGCTCTGGATCTCGCTGACGACGTCGTGGGCGTATTCTTGGCCGGTGTAGTTGCGAGACGCATGAAAATCGGTCTTGGAGCCGTCGTAGTCGATGGCGAGGCCGCCGCCGACGTCTAGGTAGCCCATCCTGCAGCCCATCTTTGCGAGTTCGGCGTAGATATGGCTGGCCTCTCGAACGGCCGTCTTGATCGGCATGATGCTCGATACTTGACTACCGATGTGGAAATGTAAGAGGCGAAGGCAGTCGAGCATTTCGCGCTCTTTGAGCAGGTCCACGACCTCCACGATCTCGCTCTTGGTCAAACCAAACTTGGCGCGGTCGCCCGCCGAACTCGACCAGCGCCCAACGCCCTTTGCCGACAGTTTTGCCCGCACACCAAGCCGCGGCCGCACGCCCAGCCGTGCCGAGGCACGAAGCGCCAGGTCGAGCTCCTCGATGCGCTCAAGAACGATGATGACGGTGTTGTCAAACTGCTGCGCGACGAGGGCGGTCTCGATGTAGCCGAGATCCTTGTAGCCGTTGCAGACGATGAAGCCATCGTCCTCTTGCATTACCGACAACGCGATCAGAAGTTCGGCTTTGGAGCCCGCCTCCAGGCCGTAGCGCCAGGGTCGTCCCAGCTCGACGACAGCTTCGACTAGGTGCCGATGCTGGTTGACCTTCACCGGGTAGACGCCGCGATAGCTGCCTCCGTATTCATACTCACGAATCGCTTCGGCGAAGCATTCGTTGAGCTCGCGAATGCGGTCGCCGAGTATGTCGGCGAATCGCAGCAGGATCGGCAAACCGACGCCGCGCTCGCGCAAGCTTACGACGAGGTCATACAGATCGACGCCGGTCTTGGACTCCGCGTGCGGCCGAACCTCGACACGACCGTGCTCGTTGACCGTGAAGTACGGGGCGCCCCAGCCGCTGACCTGATACAGCTCTGCGCTCTTGTTTACTGTCCAGGGCTCAGCGAGATTGACTTGGTCGTTCATAGGCAGTCGTCTAGCGGCGTCGTCATCCCGGCGCCCAGAATGACGTCGGGAGTGCGCCGCGTTTCCACAGCGCGAGGAAGTCCATCAGGAACGCTACCGTAATGTGAAGCAGGAATCCTGAGTAGATGCTGCGAGTCCGCATCGCCAACGAGCCCAGCACGACGCCGGCGACGATCGCCCCGTGCGCCTCGAGGTAGGGCTTACCGA
>JAUIKB010000733.1 GCA_030430975.1 Polyangia bacterium | reverse complement strand
GAAGCCCGCTTCCGTGAACAGGCGCTTCGCCTCGTCGATGTCGTCGTACATGAGGTCGAACGGGCGCTCGCTGTGGTCTTCAGCAGACTGGCGCACGACGACGTGGGTGCCGCCGCGCAGTTCGAGGATCGCGAATTCCGGCTTGCCGACGACCTGGCGTAGGCCGACGGCCTGGAGGCGTTTTACGGCGCTCGGCACGTTGCTGACCTTCATGAACACGTGACCGATGGCGGCGGCGGGGCGGGCGTTGTCGCTCATCGGGAAGACATAGGGCGGTATGCGCCACTGACCAGGTGCGGCGGGGGCGCGCGTGTTTGCCGTTCTCCTGGGGCGGGGGCGCCAAGTCCGGTGAACTGGTTTACGCGTCCCCGCAGTTCACACAAACCGTGGGTATTGGCTTTGCTCGGGCGCGCGCCGTCCGCTAACTGAAAGCATGCGATTGCTTGCGGCGACTTCTCTCGGCGTGGTGTTGGCCCTCACGGCCTGCGGAAGTGACGACAACGAGGCGACTCCCGGTCCGGGTACGGGCGATGCCGGCACGGATTCTGGCGACGCGGGAGGCGGTGATGGCGGCGGTGACGCTGGCGACGGGGGTACGCCGATCGAGTGTACCGATCTGGTGACGCCTCCCGCCGAAGGTTTCTTCACCGATATTTCCAAAGAGAGCGGCATTAAGACGAACGGTTTCATCACGAACCCGACCAAAGCCGTGCCCATCAACGATCACAGTCGCCTGGGTTTTGCAGACATCAACGGCGATGGCTTCGATGACATCGTCGCGCACTCGCTGTTCCCGAATCCGCAGAACGCGGGCATTCCGTTCACGCATCTGATCCAGTTGAACAACGGCGACGGCACGTTCACGGACTTCAGCGCCGAATCCGGACTCGGTGATGTCCAGGCAGCGTTCTTCGCGTTCGGCGATGTCGACAACGACGGTGACCAGGACTGTTTCGCCGGGCTCGATGTTCCTTTGTTCGGTGAGAGTGACCGGCTGTTCTTGAACGACGGCACCGGCAAGTTCACCGAGAAGACGAACTCGGGCGTCGAAAGCACGGCGGGCTCGTCGGCCAACGCGCTGTTCGCGGACTTCAACAACGACGGCAACCTCGATCTGTTCGTCGGGCACGGCAGTACGTTCGCGGCGGCTCCCGACGGGTTGTTTTTCGGTAAAGGGGACGGCACGTTCTCGGACGAGACCTCGAAACTGTCGGGTAACTCGGCGCGTCCCACCAACGGCTCGGTCACGTGCGACTTCGACAACGACGGCGATCTCGACATCGTGGTCTCGACGTACGGCGTCAGCGTCGCCAACGGCCACAATGTGCTGTGGGAAAACGACGGCAAGGGCAAGTTCACGGACGTAGCCAAGGCCAAGGGTTTCCACGCTCAAGCCGAAGGCAGCTACTACCTGACGGCGACTCAGCAGCCCGAACCCGGCAAGACCGTCGATGACTACGTGGGCAGCAACGGCTTCGGCGTCGACTGCAAGGACGTCAACAACGACGGCAACTACGATATCTACCTCACGACGATCGCGCACCCCAACGGCGGCTCACCACGCATCTGGGCCGACCCCTCACAGCTACTGATCAATCAGGGCGCTGATGGCGACCACGCATTCGTGAACGAGTTCATCGACCGCGAACTGCCGTTCAACGAGGGCGACGTGGACGGCGCGCTCCAGGACTTCGACAACGACGGACTGCTCGACATCTCGGTCTCGCGCGACAACAAGTACGAGTCAGGCTACCCCGAAGACAAGCTCGACCAGCGCGCGTGGTTCGGGCTGTACCGCCAAAAGCCAGACGGCAAATTCGAGAGCCGCGGCACCCAGAGCGGCATCAACCAGCTAAACCCGGTCGACAGCACGACGTACCAAGACTGCGCGATGGGCGAGGCGTGCCCGAGCGGGGAGACGTGCATTCGCGACAAGTGCCGCCTCGAGTGCACGAGCGACGACGACTGCACCGCCGACGAGATCTGCGGCGCGCGCTGGGACGGCACCGCGGTCGAGCGCACCTGCTCGCGTCAGGTCAAGATGCGCGGCGCGCAGAACCACGCCTGGGCAGACTTCGATCGCGACGGCGACGTGGACCTTCTGGTCGGTGGACGCGACAAAGGCAGCGGACGGCCGAACTTCCTGTTCCGCAACGACATCGGTTCGAAGAACTCGTGGATCGCGCTGCACATGGTGGGCGATGGCGACAAGGTGAACCGCGACGCGATCGGCGCGCGCGTTATCTTCACCTATGCGGACGGCGTCGTCGTGTCGCGCGAGGTGCAGTCGAGCCGCGGCATGTACAACTCGATGGACAGCAAGACGCTCTATTTCGGTTTGGGAGAGTACGGTTGCGACTTTGAGATTTCGCTCCGGTGGCCGAACGGTGAGACGGTGACGCTCGCGTCGGGATCGCTGCAGCCGAATCGATATTCGACGATCACCTATCCGGACGTGGTCGAAGCGAAGTAGCGAGACCGTCGCTTCGTTCGGCCTTGCCAGTAACCGCCTCGAACCACGGACTAGGTTGCGGCTATGGCCCGGAGTGCGCCGTTTCGGTTCCGTGAATCCGTCTTAATTTCCAGCAGTTAGAGGCGTTAGCGATTTTTATTATAGTTGGTTTGCATGCGTAGCAACTATAATAAAAATGTATGCGCGAACTCCCTTTTCATGGCCGTTCAGAAGAGCTCCTAGCGCTCGAACGTGGCTTTGACACGACGAGTTCCGAGCTGTGGGTCGTCTACGGTCGGCGGCGGGTCGGAAAAACGGCACTGCTCGAGCGGTTCACGCAAGCCAAAGAGACGTTCTTCTTCACGGCGGGCGTCGAAGGGTCGCGCACTCAGACGCGACGCTTCCTCAATCAGCTCGCCGACCACGCTGGCCAGCCGTTGCTAAACCAGCTGAGGCCGAAGAACTGGTCGGACGCGCTTGCGGCGCTCGATCAGGTCATCTCCGGAAGTGAGCGGAAGGTCGTGGTCGTTCTGGACGAGTTTCAGTGGATGTGTCGCGGCACCTCGAGTGTGCTGTCTGATCTGCAGCGCCTTTGGGACAAGCGGTGGAAGCGCAACGGACGCGTGCAACTCGTTCTCTGCGGGTCAGCTGTCAGCTTCATGGTCGGTGAGGTGTTGGCCCAGAAGAGTCCGCTGTTTGGACGGCGCACGGGAACCATCCACCTAGAACCCCTCAGCGCCGCCGAAGCGGCCCCGTTTTTCGGCAAGCGCAGCCAGTTCGAGCGCGCCGAAGCACTGATCTGTCTGGGCGGCATACCCGCCTATCTGGAGCTGTTCGAAGCGCGGCCGCGCTGCTCGGTACGGCAGACGCTCGACGAGCTGGCGTTTCAACCGGGTGGGTTCTTGATCGACGAAGTGAATTTCGTCTTCAGCGAACAGCTCGACCGCACCGAGCGCTACCAAGAAATCGTCGCCCTGCTGGCGCAGTCGCCGCGGACCGCCGCCCAACTCTCAAAGGCGCTGGGGCTCAATTCCGGTCAAATGGCGTTCTACCTGAGGCGGCTGCTGCTGCTCGGTCTCGTCGACCGGCATCGCCCGATCACGATGGGTCGCACCTCGAAAACGATCCGGTATCGACTGCGAGATGAATATCTACGTTTCTATTTCCAGTTCATCGAGCCGAATCTGGGACGAATCCGCTCGAAGCGCAGCCGGTTTAGATTCGATACGATCACCCAAGACACGTGGGACGCGTTCCTCGGTATTGGCTTCGAGCAGTTCGCACATCGCAACGTCGACGTCATTCTGGAGCGACTGGGCGCGCAGGACGTCGTCAGCGACATCGGCACGTTTTGGCAAAAGCCGACGCGAGCACGCGACGGTGTGCAAATCGATCTCGTGATCGAGCGTACCGACGGCGTGACCCACCTTCTGGAGTGCAAATGGTCGCGCTCACGGATCGGGGCAGACGTTTTACCGAGCTTGGAAAACAAGCTGCGTCGGTACCCCAACCCAAAGAACCACACGTTGGAACCGGTGCTGGTCGCCGCCGCTGGCGCGAC
>JAUIKB010000732.1 GCA_030430975.1 Polyangia bacterium | reverse complement strand
CGTATCTGGGCACGGGCACACCGCTGGGAATCCTTCCGCTCTCACTAGGTATCTTCTCCGCGCATTCACAGCTCTGGGTCGAAGTCCGGGTGAACGGCGAAACGATTCAACCTCGACTCCGACTCGGCTCGGTGCCCTGGGCGGGGGCGTGCGGTGACGCGGACACGTTGGGGGGCACGCCAGCGTCGGGTTTTCTAACGGGGACAGGGGCGCAGGGCGACGTGCCCATGTTTGACGGCAGCGGCGATCTGGTCGCGTCAGGAGTTCATTCCAACCAGACCCGGCTATACATCCCCAAGTCCTTGATTCTGCAGGATTCGACCCTCCGCGGCTTCGCGGGTAACTTTCACGTGGTCGGCGAAACCGCACAGCTGCTTCACATCACAGACACTGGCTCGTCCGTCTCACCCGGTGCCGTCGAGATGGGAGACAACAGCGCACAGGGATCTTACACCACCGTGTCCGGCGGATTGCGCAATTCGGCAGCAGCAAACTACGCCGTGGTCTCCGGTGGGGTAGACAACGTATGCGGTGCCGCGAGTTGCACGGTCGGTGGGGGCGAAAACAACTCAGCTACCAGCAGCCACACTACGATTGCCGGCGGGTTTGGAAACACGATCTCAGCCGCCCGGGCCACCATCTCCGGCGGAATCCTCAACACCGCATCGGCGTGGGCCAGCACCGTCGTGGGCGGCGAGCTAAACGTGGCCGGGGGGGCTCACGCGGTCGTCCTTGGAGGAGAGAACAACTGGGCGGACGGTCGCAACTCGCTGGCCGCAGGCCGAAGCGCCACGGCAAACTACCAGGGCTGCTTCGCGTGGTCCGGCTCGAGTTCTTCAATACAAAGCCCAACCGCCTGCGAGACGCAGGGCCAATTCATCGCTCGCGCGCCTGGTGGCGTGAAGTTCCTAACCAGCAGCGGCACCTCAGTCGGCGCCCACCTCCCCGCCGGTTCCGGCACGTGGGCCTCGCTCAGCGACCGCGACGCCAAGACCGACGTGCGCTCGCTCGACGCCCAGTCCGTGTTACGTCGCGTCGCCAAACTGCCGATGTCGACGTGGCGCTACAAGAGCCAGTCGAGCGACGTGCGCCACATGGGCCCGATGGCGCAAGATTTCCACGCCGCGTTCGGCCTGGGCCTCGACGACAAGCACATCTCCACGGTCGACGCCGACGGTGTCGCGCTCGCGGCGATTCAGGGCTTGAATCAGCTCGTCGAGCAGCAGCGCACTCAGCTCGCACAGCAACAGGCGCAGCTCGACGCGCTGCAGGCACGGCTAGACGGGTCGGCGCCAAAGCCCACCCAGGCTCAACATGCGGGTCTGGGAATGTTCGGTGGCGGAGCGGCGGCAAGTGTCCTGGCGCTGATGTGCTTCGGCTGGCGCCGGCGCGAGCGCGACTCTGAAGCGGCGTGACGCCGCGCACTCAACGCTGGGCGCTTTTGGTCGTCGCTACCGGCGCGCTCCAATGTACGGCTGAAAACGAACCGCCCGTCGGCTCCGCGTTGGACGGCAGCGGTCCCGACTCCAGCCGGAGCGACGCCGGCATTGACGAGCGCGACGCGGCGACAGCGGACCCTGGCGACAGCGGCCAGGCGACGCACGACGGCTCCGCGGGCGGCGGCTCCGCTGACGGTGCGGCAGACGCGCCCGCCGCGGATGGCGCGTCCCCACCGGATGCCGGCGACGGTTCGACCGACGCTGGACGACCGCGCTGCTCGTCCGTCGCCGCGCGCTGTGGCCCGAACGAATCCGACCCGTGCTGCGCCAGCGATCCGGTGCCGGGCGGCGTGTTCGCGATGGGACGCTGCGGGGCCGACCCAGCGACGTGCACCGATGGACACGCCGGCGACTCCCCGGATGAGCTGCCCGAGCATCCAGCGACCGTGAGCGCGTTCTCACTCGATCGATACGAGGTGACCGTCGGCCGATTCCGAGAGTTCGTCGAGACCTACGACGGCACGCCACCGACTCAGGACGGGGCCGCACACCCGCTCATCCCGCACAGCGGCTGGCGCTCGAGCTGGGACACGCGGCTACCTATCTCTAGCGCGGAGCTCGAAGCAGCGCTCGCGTGTAGCCCTGACGCGACGTGGACGAGCGCGGCGACGACCGGCGACAATCGACCGATCAACTGCGTGAGCTGGTACGAAGCCTTCGCGTTTTGCGCGTGGGACGGCGGGCGGCTACCGACCGAATCGGAATGGGAATTCGCGGCGGCGGGCGGCGCGGACAATCGACTGTTTCCGTGGGGCGCCGAAACACCGAGCATGACCCACGCCAGCTTTGCGTGTGACGGCTGTTCGCCTGATCTCGCGACCGCCGGCGCGTTTCCCGACGGGCGCGGTCGCTTCGGTCAGCACGATCTGGGCGGCAACGTGTGGGAGTTCGTCCTGGATGCGTACCATCCGACTTGGTACGCGGCGGGCGGCGCGTCGTGCAGCGACTGCGCGAACGTCGTCGCCGGACAGTTTCGGGTAGCGCGCGGCGGCGGCTGGACGAGTCCGGCCGCTCACCTGCGCGCGGCGCATCGAACAAACCCGACGCCCGGCGCGCGCCACGCCGGGATCGGGTTTCGATGCGCCCGAAACGACTAGCGCGTTACAGGGCGAACGGCAGCGCGTCTCTGCCGCCCGACTTGAACATCAGCTTCAGTCCGCTGGCGTCCTTCGGCACGATGAAGCACAGATCGCCTTGTGCCGTGCTGCCGGACGCGACCGAGCCGCTGCCGAGCGGCTTGTCGGAGCACGGCAGGATTGACGAGCGGAAACGCTTGCCGCCGCCGTCGACAACATCGAACAGAGCGCCAGCGTACATCGCGGAACCCGCGCCGCTCGGTTTGACCTCGACCGACACGGCGATCAACTTCTGGCCGTCGCGGGGCTTTTCGGACTTGGGCGTGGGCGCGACGTCCTGCACTTTGGACACGGTGATCGTCGTGCCGCCGTGAGTCCCGGGCTGATTCAGGGCGACCGGCGCAGGCAGCGCGGGTTTTGGCGCCTCTTTCACGGCCGGCTCCTCAGTCGTGGGCGCCTCGGCCGGCGCAGCGCTTGCGGACGTGGCGGCTGACGGCTCGGCGCTGGTCTGTTTGCAGCCCGCGCTGCCGATACCGAAGACGCCGGTGACCAACAGCGCGACCACGCCGGTCAACCGAGCCCTGGTGCGCGTGACGCCCATCATGGTTTCACCTTCCATCCGGCAAACTTCGCACCCTCGATCAGTTTGCTCAGCTTCGGCGACGGTCGCACGCCCACGCCGTTGAACGCGAGCGGCTTGCCGGCCACCGCTTCGACGCTGCCGACTTGGATCGCTTGCTGACTCGTTTTGATAGCGTACGTGACGCTGCGTTTGCCGCCGGCCGTGCGCGACACCACGATGCCGTTGAATCCGCCGCCGACCGGGCGCACTGAGAAGTGCGCGAAGTGGTTGGCGGTGTCGTACCCGACGATCGGAACGTCAAACCCGAGCAATGAGCAATCGAATGCGGTGAGCGACGTCTTGAAACCCTGAGCGCGAAGCTTGAAATCGAGACCGTTCTTGGCCGTGCCCCACACGCGCGGCTCCATCCCGACACCGCGCTTGCGAGACGTACCGCCCGCGGGTCCGGTCTTCGGCAGCGTCACGAATCCGAATTGGTTGCGAAGCGTCCGGTTCTTATCGGTCAGCTTGCCCTTCATGGAACCGCTAAACGCCTTCGTCGTCTTGCCGACGCTCCGTTCCCCGCGGTAGTTCAGAATGGTTGTGCCATCGGTTCGATAGCGAAGCTGAAGGATGAGCTTGGCCCCGGGGCCGGACCACGCTGTCACAAAACCGAACGCCTTGCGTTCATCTGCTTTTTTCGTCGGAGCTTTGTCGCCCTGAGCTGCACCGTGATGCGCACTCAATGACACGGCTACCGACACTAACACCGCTGTGAGTCGTTTCATGCGCGAGCGGTTTGCAAAACCCACGCCACTCAGCGCGACTGACTTCAGTCGTAGAGATCGCCGTCAGCCCTGCGCACTGGCGTCCCGTGACACGTGGCGC
>JAUIKB010000731.1 GCA_030430975.1 Polyangia bacterium | reverse complement strand
ACAGGAGTTTGCGAAACGGAACCTCGGGCTCGGGCTCCGGCGCCGGTTCTGGCTTCGGCGTAGCGGTCGCAGCCGCGGCGGGTGGTTTCGGAGGTGCAGCGGGCGTGGCGGCCGACTCCGCGGTGCGCGAGCTCGGAACCGACTGAGGCGGCTGGCCAGCGCAGCCGCTGGCGACAGCCACCAGAGCGCAGCTATGTCGAAGAACCCACTGCATCCGCGCGGCTAGCTGCCACTGGTGCCGCTGGAAGTCGAGCCTGTTGGATCGCCGCCGGAACCAGCGCCGCCACCGAAACCGGCGCTGCCACCGGAACCAGACGATCCGCCCGCGGCGCCGCCACCGGTTCCGGAACCGCCACCGGAACCGCCACTGCCACCTTGACCACCTCCGGCCGCAGTTCCTCCGGATCCAGAGCTGCCGGCCGCGCCACCGCCGGCACCCGCGCCGGCTCCGCCTATGCCCGGCGTTCCGGCAGCGCCCCCCGAGTCCGACGTCGAGCCACCACTGCCACCGATCGCCGAGCCTAGCCCGCCAGCGCCAGCATCCATCTGGCCGCCATGTCCGGCGCCGGGCAGGCCGCCATCCACAGTCGGCTGAGTGCCGGTTCCGCCGGTTCCACCGATAAAGCCGTTGCCGCCGGCGCTCGAACTCGTACCGCCGGTGGCTTCACCTCCGGTGCCCGAAGTCACGCCTCCGCCACCACCTACGCCCTTATCCGCCGACGGCGGCTCCGGCTGCGGGTTTAGCGAGCAGCCAACCCAAAGCAGGGCGACTGCCACAACACCCGCCCAGCGTTTCATGTTCACAGGGTACCACGGGTGCGATTTGCCGCCGAGCGGCGTCACTTCACGGTTCTGCGGTACACTTGGGCATGGGCGCGGTTCGTCAGCTGGCATGGGCGGTAGCCTTCACGGCGATCGTCGGATACGGCTGTGCGAGTCCCGAATCGCTGACCGGCAGCAGCAGCTCCGCGGGCGGCGCGGGGGCAGGTGCCAGCGCTGGCGGCACCGGCAACGCCGGCCGAGACGGAACCGGTAACCCTGGCGGGACCGGCAACGCGGGCGCAGGCGGCACCGGCAACACAGGCCCGGGCGGCCCGGGCGGCATGGGCGGCACGGGCGTCGCCGGCACAGCAGCCGGCGGCAGCGGGGCGACTGCCGGAAGCACTGGCGGCGCGGGCACGGGAGGCAGCGGTAACGCCGGCGCGGCCGGAAACGGCGGAACTGCAGGCACAAGCGCCGGGGGCAGCGGTGGCACCAGCGCCGACTGCCCGACCGTTCCCGGCATCCCGGATCTATGCGGGCCCGCGGCTTCCGGCACACCGTGCACAGAGATCGGCTTCGGCGGGTTTGACTGCCCATCCGGTCAGACTTGCCGCATCGCCGGCACGACCGCGCGCTGCGAGCCCCACAACGTCGTCGGCAACGGCCCTTGCGCGAAGAACGACGACTGTATCCAGGCGTACCAATGCTACCAAAATCAGTGCATGTGGCTGTGCGAGCTAGGGTCCGGCTTTGGCTGCAGCGGTCCGTGCATGAATATCGGGCATCCAACGCACGGCGTGTGCGTAGACTGAACAGATCGCCAGCTCGACAAGTCGTCGGGCGGTGCGATGCGCAACTGGACATCCGGACTCTCCCCGGGCTAATCACGAGTACCGCTTCGGCCGCGATCGAGCCCGATCCCGGCTGCGCCGCAAGCGCACGCGGCGCGCTCGACCGGGGCGTCCAACCGAACTCGTTCAACCGAACTCGTTCAACCGACAAAAGGCACATCGATTCATGAGCACTGCGAAACTGATCTACGACGGCAAGGAATACGAACTCGACATCGTCGAGGGTAGCGAGGGCGAGCGCGGCGTCGACACGTTGAAGCTCCGCAAAGACACCGGACTGATCACGCTCGACCCCGGATTCGGGAACACTGGTTCGTGCAAGAGCGCGATCACGTTCATCGACGGCGAAAAAGGCATTCTCCGCTACCGCGGCTACCCGATCGAAGAAGTCGCCACCCGCGCTCGGTTCACCGAGGTCTGCTACCTGCTGATCTACGGAGAGCGACCCGACGCTGACCAACTCGCGAAGTTCCGCCGCAAGCTCACCTTGCACACGCTGCTGCACGAGGACATGAAGAAGTTCTACGAGGGCTATCCTCCGGGTGCGCACCCGATGTCGATCATGGCAGCGATGATGGCTTCGCTGTCGAGTTTCTATCCGGAAGATGAAACCGATCTGGATATGAATATCATTCGTATCCTGGCCAAGTCGAAGACGCTCGCCGCCTTCGCTTTCAAGAAGTCGATCGGACAGCCGTTCATCTACCCGCGCAACGACCTGAGCTGGCCGGCTAACTTCCTACGGATGATGTACGCCGTTCCGGCCGAGGAATACGAGGTTCCGAAGGTCCTCGAGGACGCTCTCAACACGCTACTCATCCTCCACGCGGACCACGAGCAGAACTGCAGCACATCGACGATGCGCATGGTCGGCAGCAGCGATGCGGACCTATTCGCATCGATCTCATCCGCCGTCTGCGCGCTGTGGGGGCCGCGGCACGGTGGCGCCAACCAAGCTGTCATCGAGATGCTCGAACAGATCCAGGCAAGTGGCGGCGACTGCGAGAAGTTCTTGGATAAGGTCAAGTCGGGCGACCCCAACCATCGGTTGATGGGCTTTGGGCACCGCGTCTACAAGAACTTCGATCCGCGCGCCAAGCTGCTCAAGACGGCTGCCGACAGCATCTTCGACCAACTCGGCATTCACGATCCGCTTCTCGATCTGGCCAAGAAGATGGAAGCGATCGCCCTCAAGGATGAGTACTTCGTCAAGCGCAAGCTGTACCCCAACGTCGACTTCTACAGCGGCATCATCTACCGCGCGATGGGCATTCCGACCGAGATGTTCACCGTCATGTTTACGCTCGGGCGCCTACCCGGCTGGATCGCGCACTGGCGTGAGATGCGCAACGACCCGGAGGGCTACCGAATCTATCGGCCGCGCCAAATTTACACAGGGGAAAAAGAGCGCACGTTCGAGGACCGCGGCACCAAGGCGCTCTGACGAACCCAGCGGCAGCTCAGGGGCGAATGTCAGCGATGGCGTTCGCCTCTTTCTTTTAGCGCATTGACAGTGCGTAGTTTTTGGGCGCCCGCCGACAGCGGAGTGGCGGCGCAATAGGCGGTTAGCGCTGTACACCATGCGCTGGCTCGGCAACTGAACGGACCAAGATGACCAAATCAATCAGTGTCGACTTTCACGACGCCTACGAAGTGATCACCAGCGCACCGGACGAACGCGTGCCCCACGCCGACGTTCTGTTCACCTGCGAGCATGCGTCACAGCTGATGCCGCACCCGTGGCGCTGGCTCCCCGAAGATGCGTGGCTGATCGGTACACACTGGGCGTTCGACCTGGGCGCCGCCAACTTCGCTCGCGAGCTGGCCCGCGCGTTCCGAACGACGACGGTGTTGTCCCGCTTCTCGCGACTGCTCGCTGATCCCAATCGGTCTGAAGACTCCCCGGAAATATTCCGAAATCGAGGCGAGGGACGCGACATCGCCATGAACCAAAACCTGGACAGCGCCGAACGAGAGCGACGTCTGGACGCGACTTACCGCCGCTACCACGGAGCCGTCAGCCGCGCGGCTGAGCTGGTGAAACCCAAGCTCATCTTCGGCGTGCATACATTCACCCCGCTGTACGAAGGAAAGCCGCGCGACCTAGAGGTCGGCATCTTGTTCGATCACGACGACGAGCTGGCGGGACGCCTCCACCACGAATTGCTCAAAGAAGGGTTCCACTCCGCGCTCAACGAACCGTACTCGGGCAAGGATGGCTTGATCTACGCCGTGGACCGACATGCGTCCGAGGCAGGCGTCGCGGCCGTTGAGATCGAGCTGCGCTACGACATGGCGCTCAACACGGGCGCTCGGCGTCGTATTTGCGTCGCGATGGAGCGCGCCTTCTCGGACCTTTAATCTCCTTGCTCGCCTCTTAGCGTCGCAAGCTCCGCGGCGTAACAGCTGCCGCCGCG
>JAUIKB010000730.1 GCA_030430975.1 Polyangia bacterium | reverse complement strand
GTTTCGTGAGTTCTTCACCGAGCGTTATGCGGAGGTTGGCTTCGAGCCGAAGCTCGGCTCGACCACAGAAGCCGAAACGGACGCCGTAGTCGACCTCGCCGAACTAACCGCCGACAGCTTGGTCTTGGACGTACCGTGCGGCATCGGTCGGCACTGCATCGCGCTGGCCAAACGCGGACACCGCACCGTGGGCATCGACTTGAACGACCGCTATATCGAAATCGCCAAGGCCGAAACCTCCGAAGCCGGCATCGCCGACGATCGCTGCTCGTACAGAATCGGCGACATGCGCGCGATAGATACGGCGCTGCAGGGCGAGCACGTCGGACAATTCGACGCGGCCATCAATCTGTTTTCGTCGCTCGGGTACTTCGAGAGCAGCCAGGACGACGTATCCGTGCTGAAATCATTGCGGTTCGCGCTCAAACCGCAGGGCGTCGTGATCATCGACACTCAGTGCAAGGAAACAATCGACCGGCAGTTTCAGCCGATCGGCGCCTTTCGTGTGGGTGAACACCTGATCGTCGAAGAACGCGAATACGATCTGTTCAACAACATCGTCACGGCGCGCTGGACCTTCGTCAAAGACTCGCGGGTCGTCCAGGAACAGATCACCAAAGTGCGCCTCTACACCATCAAAGAATGGCGGGCGATGCTGGTTGAGGCGGGCTTCGTCAACGTCGAGGCGTTTCGCGGCCTGGAGCCCGATCCGAAACCGTTCAGTCCGAGCGAGCCAGGTCGCCTCGTATTGCGCGCGCGCACGCCATCGGCCGTATGACTGGCAGCCGCGACCCCGGACGTGAGCCGGCGGCCATCGCCGCGCGGCTGTCTTTGAAAGAGAAGCTGTCGCTGTTGGATGGGGACCTGCCGTTCTACGGCGGCATCTTCGCCCTCGGGTTCCGTGACTTCTACCATCGACGGCCGTTCATCGCCGGACGCCTGGCCGAGCACGGGTTGCACGGAGTGCGCTTCGTCGACGGTCCGCGCGGCGTCGTACTCGAAGGTGGAGCAACGATGTTCCCGGTATCGATGGCCCGCGGGGCGTCCTTCGATCCGCTGCTCGAGGAGCGTATCGGCGAGGCTATCGGACGCGAACTGCGCTCCCACGGAGGCAACCTGTTCGGCGGCGTGTGTATCAACCTGCTGCGCCACCCGGCGTGGGGACGCGCGCAAGAAACCTACGGCGAGGACCCGGTGCACCTCGGCCAGATGGGCGCCGCGTTGGTACGCGGGGTCGAGCGCCACGCAATGGCTTGCGTCAAACACTTCGCCGCCAACTCGATGGAGAACGCGCGCTTTGTCGTGGATGTCTCGCTCAGCCCCCGCACGCTCCACGAGATGTATCTACCCCACTTCAAGGACTGCATCGACGCCGGAGCCTCGGCGGTGATGAGCGCGTACAACTCCGTGAACGGCGAGTGGTGCGGCCAGAACCGGCAGCTGTTGACGGAGATTCTGAAGGAGCGCTGGGGATTCAAAGGGTTCGTGTTGACCGACTTCGTATTCGGCCTACGCGACGCCGAGCGCGGCGCGCGAAACGGCCAGGATCTGGAGATGCCGCTAAGGATGGTGTTCGCCGACGGCCTGGAGCGCGCCGTGGCGGACGGCCGAGTCAGCGAGACGACGATCGATGAGTCGGTGATGCGAATCCTCTCCCGCATCGCTACGGTTCCACCGGGCGAGGCCTACCCGCCAGAGGTTCGAGCGTGCACGGACCACACCGAGCTGGCGCGCAGAGCCGCGGCGGAGTCGATCGTCCTGCTGAAGAACAGCGACGTCAACGATCGGCCCGCGCTACCGCTTCAGGACGACGAGCGCGTCGCGCTATTCGGTGAGCTCGCGGCCGTGCCGAACTTGGGCGACCACGGCTCGTCTGATGGGCGCCCGACGTACGTCGTGACGCCCCTGGACGGGCTGCGCTCGGCGCTCGGGCAACGGCTGGAATACGACGACGGTAGCCACCTGCCCCGTGCGAAGAGCGTCGCCGCCCGAGCTGACGTCGCCGTCGTCGTCGTCGGCTACACCCACGCCGAGGAGGGCGAGTGCATTGCTCCACCGTCCCTGGAGGCATTCGCACCGCTGATCCCGCCACCACCGGCGCTGAAGCGGATCCTTATCGGTCCGCTGAGGACCGCTTGGAGCGGCGCCATGCGAGTTGCGACCAAGGCCGCTCTGGCCGTGACGAATCGTCAGCTGGCTAGCGGCGAGGCGGCATTCGGCGTCGGAGGGGATCGCACGTCGCTGGGACTATCGCCTCGCCACCTCGCGCTGATCCGCGCCATCGCGGGAGCCAACCCGAGAACCGTCGTCGCAATCATGGCCGGTAGCGCCGTCACCGTCAGCGAGTGGATCGATGACGTCGCAGGAGTCCTGATGCTCTGGTACCCAGGCATGGAGGGCGGGCACGCATTCACTGACGTTCTGTTGGGGCGCGCGAACCCGTCGGGGCGCCTGCCGTTCGTCGTACCCCAAACGGCGACCGACCTGCCACCGTTCGATCGCGACGCAACGCGCGTCACCTACGACTTGTGGCACGGCTATCGACATCTGGACCGCCGCGACACAACGCCGGCGTTCCCATTCGGCTTCGGCCTCAGCTACACCGAGTTCGAGTATCGAGACCTGCAGCTCGCATCCGATACCCTAGGCCCTGACGACGCGCTCGAAGTCAGCATCGACGTCACCAACATCGGCGCGCGCGCCGGTGCCGACGTCGTACAACTGTACGTCGGCGCTATCGAGTCCAGCGTCGAGCGCGCGCCGCGGGAACTCAAGGCCTTCGCGAAGGTGCGCCTCAAGCCGGGTCAGAGCCAGCGGGTCCGGCTCACGGTGGCGAGCCAGCGCCTGGCCTACTTTGACGAACAGCTCGACCGCTTCGTCGTCGAGCCCACCGAGTATCGCCTTGAAGTGGGTCGCTACGTTGGGGACCCGCGCGCGCTAACCGCGACGGTGCGCATCGAGGACCGCTAGTGTCACCGGCTAGTCTTCGCCTTCGTCTAAGCCACGAGGCGACACCTTGATGCTCTTCCACTTGCGTAGCCGGACTTGGCCGGCCGGCGCGCCACGCTCCTTGGACACGTCCGCGGCGCGACAGTAGTGCACCTCGACGCGCTTGGCGTTGCGCGCTTTGGAGTACCAGGCGGCCAGTTCCGCTGCCCGCTGGATGACGGTCTTAGGCAGTTCGACGTTGTCGGGGTTGCGCACCACCACGTGACTTCCCGGCACGCCTGAGGCGACGTGGAGCCACAGGTCCCGGGGTGCGGCGATTCGCAGGCTCAGCTGATCGTTGTCGCGAGCGCTCTTGCCGATCAGGATCTCACAATCCTCGAACTCAAGCGTCCGGTAGGGCCGGCCCTTACTCGACATCTGGGCACCTGGACATCGACGTTCTGGTACCCCAAGACGAAACTACCGACAACCTTGACCCGACAATGCGATATTCCGCACGCCCATGCAGCTGACTGAGCTTCCAGACGGTGCCCAACGCCTTCCCCGCAAAGCGCTCGCCGCATGGCGGATCGAGATGCTGACGCGTGGCTTGTTCTTCGTTCTGCTGCTGGGCGCGGCCGGGACGGCCACGCTGATGATGAAGGTCAACGTGTTCTTTGTCGCTGCGGGCGGCGTGGTGGTGCTAGCGCTCGCTGGCGCTCTGATGTGGTTCATTCCAACGCTACGTTACCGCTTCTATTTCTATTTGGTTTCATCCGATCAGCTCATGGTGCAGCGCGGGGCGCTATTCGTCTCCCGCGTCACCGTACCGTTCGCCCGAATCCAGAACGTCGAGACCACCCACGGTCCAATCGACAGATGGCTCGGGCTCATCAACATCAAGATCTCCACCGCTGCGTCGCCGGTGTACATCACGCATCTAGGTGCGGAGACTGGCGAACAGATCCGCGATGACGTAGTCGCCCGCGTCAAGGCGGTCCGCGACGACTTGGTCGATGACTAGCGTGGAGGAACGTAGCGACCCCGGCCAGAAGCGTCTGCACTTCGTTTCGATCCTCTTCCAGGTCCAAAAGATGATCAT
>JAUIKB010000729.1 GCA_030430975.1 Polyangia bacterium | reverse complement strand
CGAAGCTTTTTCGAAACCGGTGAGGAACGGCGCGATGGGGCGCTCATAGCCGTTCCACGGCATGTCCCACCGCAGGCTATCGATCATGATGAGCATCACGTTCACCGGGCGCCACTCCGGGGGCTTTGCTGGACTGGCGCTGGCGCTCGCCGTAGCGCTTGGCCGGGTGGACGCCGCCGAGGCGGCGATGGGGTTAGTGGAAGGCTCCGACTTCGTCGTCTTCTCGTTGCAGCCGAGGACGCTGAGGAGTGCCGCGAATAGCCAGGCTGATCTCAATGTTTTGCCCCCGCCTTAGTGGGTTTGCTTCCAGTTGGCACGGGTCGAACACCACCGAGCATCTTCCAAACCGCCACCGCCCATCGGTGACCGCCAGTCCAGCTGGGGTGTCGACCATCTGGCATGCGTGGCAACTTCATCGCGACTGAATCGAAGAACCTGCAGTGGCCGAGGTTCGCTTTCAGGACTTCGATGAAACCGGTGTCCTTCTTCCACGCGGGTGGACCGATCCACAGGCAAGTCCTTCCGCGGGTGTCCTTCACGAGGCCGCGTATGGCGGCTGCTCGGCGCTGAGGCTTCGGGTCGAACAGCTCGTTGGAGCCCAGCGAGATGATGATCAACTGGGGGTCGTACTTGTACATCGCTTTTTGAAGCGCTCGGTCGTTGTCCCAGGACAGCGTCGACGTCGATTCTTCGCTGTCGATCCAGTACATGCCGCCGTTGGCCTTGACGGCCGGTCTTAGATAGAACCCGACGAGAGGCACCATCGAATCGCCGACGTGTAAGACTCTTTTCGCCTTTGCCGCTGGCACCGATGTTCCGTCGTCCAGTTTGACCATCAGCGGCCCGGTTGCGCTGGCTCGGCTCGAGGGGGGCGGAGCAGGTGCTTTCGGAGCCGCGGCCGAGGTCGATGCTGCCACTGACGCAGCGGTTTGGGGCGGGCTTGCGGAGGGTCGCGTAGAACGCGCGACCGATGGATTCGAACCGGCTCCGATTGGGGGGTCGTCGCACGCGGCTCCAGACAGAGCAGCGATCAGCAGCAGTGGACGGCGATTGAAAACCACGACCCGATTGGAGCGCGTTCATTCGGAGACGGCAAGATTCGCAAACGCTATGGTGGACACATGGAGTATCGAAAGCTGCCAAAGGTCGACAGATTGCTCGATGAGCCGCGGCTGAGCGGGGCGAAGGCAGCCCTGGGTGCGCGAGGCCTGAAGGTCGTGGTGCGGGAGGTTCTGAGCGAGCAGCGAGCCCAGATACGCAGCGGAGGCCTAGCGGCCGCTGCGGACGAGATAGTCGAACAGATACAGACACGTTCGCAACGCCGGCTGGCCCAGCGCCTGGAAGTTGTGGTTAACGCGACCGGCGTGCTGCTACACACGAATCTCGGCCGGGCACCGCTGGCGGCGGCTAGCGTTCGGCGGATTGCCGAGGTCGCGTCTGGTTATTCGAATCTCGAACTCGATACCGCGACCGGGGAACGCACACGCCGTGCGGTTCACGCTGAGTTCCAGCTCGCTCAGCTGTCGGGAGCTGAGTCGGCGCTGATAGTCAACAATAATGCGGCGGCGGTGCTGCTCGCGCTATCGCATCTAGCGGCACACCGCGAGGTGATCGTCTCGCGTGGTGAGCTCGTGGAGATCGGCGGCGGGTTTCGCATCCCTGACGTACTGGCCAGATCTGGTGCCAAGCTGGTCGAGGTCGGCACGACCAATCGTACCCGCATCGAAGACTTTGAGAACGCGATCACCGAGAACACCGCTTGTCTGCTCCGTGTTCATCCGTCGAACTTTCACATGACGGGTTTCGTCGAACGGCCGGTGCTCACTCAGCTCGGCGAGCTGGCCGAGCGGCGCGGAATTCCACTTATCAAAGACCTGGGTGGCGGCGTGTTGTCAGATGCGCAGCTGGCTGGGATCGCGGAAGCAGATCGGGCGCGCGAGCCAACGGTCGAGGCGTGTTTGCGGGCCGGCTGTGATGCCGTCTGTTTCAGTCTGGATAAGCTCTTTGGCGGTCCACAGGGCGGAGCGATCGTGGGATCGACCGAACTGATAGCTGCCTTCCGCAAGGATCCCTTCGCCAGAGCGGTGCGCGTAGGCAAGCTCACGCTCGCGGCGCTCGAGCCGATACTTGACGCCCACGTTCGGAACGCGTTCGACGACATTCCAGTGCTCGCCATGACGCGGCTGACCGTCGATGACCTCAAGACGCGCGGCGAGGCACTCCGCGAGCGATTGGCATCAGCTGGCATCGCTGCTCAGCTGATGTCGACCGAAGCGGCGATCGGAGGAGGGACACTGGCTGAAGCGCGCTTTCCTTCGATTGGGTTGAACATCGGGGGCGACGCGGAAACAGTAGCGCAGGCGTTGCGAAACGGTCGTCCCGCCATCCTCGGGCGAATAGTGGACGACCGGTGCGTTTTGGACCTCCGAACGCTCATCGTGCCGGAGGGTTTCGACCTAGCTCAGCATCTGATCCAGACGCTCGCGCCGGTCGCTGCTCCAGCGTAGACTACCGGCCATGAAAGCTCGTTGGCTGGTGATTCTGGGCCTGGCTGGTGCCACGGCCGGCGCCTGTAGCCTGGAGCGCTTGGCCGGCGGTGAATCGTATGACGGCGCCGCCGGGTCCTTCGGCGCGGCTGGCGGGACCACCGGTGTTGGCGGCGCCGATGGGGGGCTCGGCGGTTCGCAGTGCTTCCCGGGATCCGACGAGAAGCGGTGCAATTCGCTGTGCGTCGGCGTAAACGATCCGATGTTCGGTTGCTCAAGCACATCGTGTTCACCGTGCACCCCGGTGAACGCAGTGGCGGACTGCAGCGGTCCGGACGGAACCTGCGGGTTTTCATCCTGCAGCAACGGCTACGCTGACTGTGACGGCGATGCGCTGAACGGCTGCGAAGAGCTCGTTAATTCCAACCCGACGCGGTGCGGGGCGTGTGACAAGAACTGTTTCGATAACACCGGGGCAGACAACTGGAAGTGCGTTGACGGGACGTGCGAGCCGTCGATGTGTCCAGTCGGTACAGAGGACTGCGACGGCAATCCCGATAACGGCTGCGAGACCGATCTCAGTCAGCTCGAAACGTGTGGGGCCTGCCAGCTGGATTGTACGACATCGTCAGGCTTCCTGAACGCCACGCTGACGTGCGAACCGGACGGTCCCGGGTTCAGGTGCGGTTTCAGTGGCTGCGTCGGTGCCTTTGACGACTGTGACGGCGTGGCCGTCAATGGCTGTGAGACCGACACATTGGTCGACACGCAGCATTGCGGCGCGTGTGGCGGACTGTGCAACACGAACAACGTCGCCAGCGGCGACTGCACGAACGGGGTTTGCAACTACACGTGCAATTCGCCTTACGGGGCATGCGTTTCACCGGAACCAGGGCTGACCGACGACGGCTGCGATATCAACCTGGGTAACGATACGCAAAATTGCGCGATGTGTGGTCGAGTGTGCAGCATGGCGGGTGCGTCGGCGGTGCAGTGCGTCGCCGGAATCTGCGAGGAAACCTGCAACGGGGCGAATCGCGACTGCGATGCGATCGACAATAACGGTTGCGAAACCAACACCAACACCAGTCGCGGCAACTGCGGTGGATGCGGTGACAGTTGTTCGAACAACCACGTCGCGATGCGAAACTGTACCGGCGGCAACTGCACGCCGCAGTGCTCGGGACCGTGGCGAGACTGCAACGGGCCAGAACCAGGCGCCAGCGATGATGGCTGCGAAACCAACACAAACTCGACGGTCGACCACTGTGGGGCGTGTGGTGACGCCTGCAGCAACAGCAACGTTTCCAATCGACAGTGCGTGAACGGCCTCTGCGAGCCGAGCTGCGATTCAGGCTGGAAGAGCTGCGATGCTCCGGCGCTACCGGGCTCGTCCGACGACGGCTGCGAGACCAATACAGCGACGGATGAGCAAAACTGCGGCGACTGCGGCGTCGTCTGCGAAACGACCGGTACGACCAGCAATCTCTGTAATGCCGGCCAGTGCACGCCGGTCTGTGCTGCGAACCGAGCGGATTGCGACGGCGAC
>JAUIKB010000728.1 GCA_030430975.1 Polyangia bacterium | reverse complement strand
TGTGGCGACCCTGCCGGCGTGGCCACTGGACATGCTGAGATTTCAGGTCGCGATCGTGTACCTGTTCGCCGGTATCGCTAAGCTGGAGCCCGACTGGTTGATCCACGCCCAACCGCTCGGCATTTGGTTGGCAGCTCGTGCTGACATGCCCGTGTTAGGTCCGGTATTCGCGCAGCCGTGGGCCCCGCACGTGATGAGCTGGCTCGGCTGTGTTCACGATCTGGTCATCTGGGCGGCCATTTTATGGCGCCCGACGCGTCGGGTTGCTTACCTAACGGCTTTGGCATTCCACGGTGTGACCGGGTTGCTGTTCAACATCGGCATGTTCCCGTTCATCATGGCGGTGTCCGCCACCGTGTTCTTCGACTCGGACTGGGCCAAGCCGGCGTGGACCAAGGTCACCCATCGAATGCGCAGGCTGCGTACCGCGGTCTGCGGCGAACCGCTTCAGCCGCGCTGGCGGCTTTCACGCTTGGGACTGCTCGCTGTCGGCGGCTATGTAGCGTTTCAGCTGGTGATGCCGCTTCGCGCGTTCGCGTATGGTGGGAACGTGCTGTGGCACGAGCAAGGCATGCGCTGGTCGTGGCGCGTGATGGTGCGCGAGAAGCAGGGAGCTGTTTCGTATGTCGCCACGCTGCCCGATGGTCGACGATTTCGAGTGCGCCCCGAGCGGTACCTGACGCGTGAGCAGAGCCGGGAGATGGCGGGGCAGCCGGATCTGATCTTGCAGCTCGGCAAACGCATCGGTCGCGACCTCGAGCGTCGCTACGGGGCGCCCGCGCGAGTGACCGTCGACGCTGTCGTATCGCTGAACGGTCGAGCGCCGCGGCCGATGATCGATCCGGATGCCGACATCATGACGCTGCGCGACGGCGTCGCGCGTGCGGACTGGATTCTGCCCGGACCCAGCGAAGCGCCGCCGGCCATTCGATGGCAGACCGACGAACGTCGCCTGAGTTGGGCCGCGCGATGACTCGTCAGCGTCGATTGCTTTTGGGGCTGCTGGTCCTGCACTGGTCCGCGAGCGTTTCTGCACAGCCCTCCGAGCCGTCCGAGGAGGTACAGGTCGAAGTCGAGACCGACGAAGCGCCGGACGCCGCCAGCGACGATTCGACCGCGGACGCTGCTTCTGACGGCGCTGGCGACCCAGAGGATGATGGCGCTACGGACGCGAATCCTAACCAAGACGAGTCGGACATGGCGGAGTCCGCTGCGCCGCCGGTCGACCTAGGTCCGCCGCCGGAGATGGTCGTTCGCGGCACGGACGTTTCCAAGCTGGCGGGCGCGGGACACGCCGTCAGCAACAAGGACTTAGAACGTTTCGAGCACGACAACGCCCACGCAGTGCTGCTGTCGGTGCCGGGCGTGTACGTCCGGGCGGAGGACGGATTCGGCCTGCGCCCGAACATCGGCATCCGCGGTGCGAGCTCGAACCGCACTAGCAAGGTGACGTTGATGGAGGACGGCATTCTGTTCGCGCCGGCTCCGTACTCCGCACCTGCTGCGTATTACTTCCCGCTCGTCACGCGCATGGTCGGTGTTGACGTTTTCAAGGGGCCGAGCGCAGTTCGCTACGGTCCCAACACGATCGGTGGCGCCATCAACATGCGGACGAGGCCCATTCCCGATAGCGGCGGAGGGTTTGATGTAGCGTACGGCCTGTACGACACGGCCAAGCTGCACGGTCACTATGGGCTAAGCAACGACCGATTCGGGGTACTGCTCGAGGGCGTGCACCTGGAGAGTGGGGGCTTTAAGGAACTCGACAGCGGCGGGCCGACCGGCTTCGACAAGAACGAGTTCATGGGAAAGTTCAAGGTCAACTCCGATTTTTCGGCACCGATTTATCAGGAGCTGATCGTCAAGGTCGGGTACGCCAACGAGGCGTCAAACGAGACGTACTTCGGGCTCACCGATGCGGACTTCGAATCGAATCCAGTCCGGCGCTACGCGGCTACTCAGCGCGATCTGATGACGTGGGATCGTACGTCCGTTCACGCCGCGCACAGTGCGCGTCTCGACCGCCACCTAACGCTCCGCACGGATGTCTACCGCAACGATTTCGACCGGTCCTGGGAGCGTCTCGACGGGTTCGCAGGAGGACCGGCGTCGCGGACGGTGCTAGCCAACCCGGGATCGTTGGCGAACCGGCCGTACTATGACGTGCTGACCGGAGTCGCCGACACCGAAACCGCGGATCAGGCGCTATCCGTTGTGACTAACCAACGGACGTTCGTCTCGCAGGGACTTCAGACGCGGCTCGAGGTGCGGTCCAAGACAGGCCCGTTCAAACACAAGGCCGAGGTGGGATTGCGCTATCACCAAGACTCGATCGTGCGATTGCACACGGCCGATCGGTACCTGATGCAATCCCGGCAGCTGGTGAGCGCCGGGGCCCCGACCACTACCGTCACGGACAACACGGGGTCGGCGGACGCCCTTGCGATGCATGTCATGGACGACATGACGGTCGGTCGCCTGGTTATCACGGCTGGGGCGCGCGTCGAGACGATACACTCACGGTTCTCCGACCGCGCGAACGGCATTCGCACTGGCCGTCTTCAGTCCATTCTCGTGCCTGGCTTGGGAGCGTTCTTGGGCCTCACGCAGGACTTCGGCCTGCTCGGCGGCGTGCACCGAGGCTTTAGTCCGGTGTCGCCGGGGCAGCGGCCGGAGGTGCAGCCCGAGCGCAGCACAAACTACGAGTTCGGAGCGCGCTACGCCAAGAAGCGGTCGCGGGTCGAGCTGATCGGTTTCTTCAACGACTACACCAACCTAAGCGGGCAGTGCACGTTCTCCAGTGGCTGTGCCGAGGCGCAGCTTGACGAGCAGTTCAACGGGGGGTCCGTGCACATCTACGGGCTCGAAGCGTACGCGACTCACGGCTTCAAAGTCGCCAAGCGCATTACAGTACCGACGCAGCTCGGCTACACGCTGACCCGGTCGAACTTTCGTACCAGTTTCGATTCGGATAATCCGCAGTTTGGAACGGTAGCGGTCGGGGACGAGCTTCCGTACGTGCCGCAACATCAGGTGTACGCGATGTCTGGTGTAGAGGGGAAGAAGTGGCACCTGTTTGCGTCGCTGTCGTACATCGACCGGATGCGTGAGCAGGCGGGCCAGGGCGCAATCCCGATCGATCAGGCGACGGGCGCGCAGGTTCTGCTTGACGCCAACCTGGGCCTGAGGCCGTTCAAGGCAGGGCTGTTGTACCTCAAGGTCGACAACCTGCTGGGTCAGCAGGTCATCGCCGCGCGTCAGCCGCGAGGTGCGCGCCCGAACCGACCGCGGTTTGCGCAGGTCGGCTTTAAGTATCGGTTCCGCTAGAGCTAGCGGATCACGACGCTCTTGCCGACGGTCTTCGAGCCGCCCGCAAACGGGGGGACCTTGGCCCGGCGGAAGACCGACGCGATGCAGCCGCCGGTCTTTGTACCGGCGAACGGCGGACCGGAGATCACCGCACGAATCGCCCGGCCCGACGACGCAAACGTGACGGCGACGCGGGCTGTCCCGCTGGGGTCGCCTTCCTTGCGGCAAGCCGACGCCTGGCCCGCGGCGGCGCCAAGCGCGCTGCGCGCAGCGCTGACGCTGAACTCGGCGTCGGATGGCGGCGGCTTCTTTTCCGGTGGGTCTTCGGGCTTGGCGGTGGCGGTCGGAGGCGGCGTTGGCGCGCCTCCGGTCGGGTCAGAACCGCCGGTTGGATTGGCGCCACCCGTTGGATCGGCGCCTCCGGTCGGGTTGGAGCCTCCGGTCGGGTTGGAGTCTCCGGTCGCGTTGGAGGTTGGCGGCGTAGAGCCTCCGGTCGGATTGGCGACCGGCGTACCGTTGGGTTCCGACGATCCGCTCGTGCCTCCGGTTGAGTCGCCTGTGGTGCCGCCATTGGACGGTTCGTCGGGCGTTGGCTCGGCGGTCGCTGGCGTCGGGGGCGCGGATTCGGTCGTTGGGGTCGACGTCGGCCCGGCGGCGACCTTCGGACCTTCCGGCTCGGGCTTGCGGATCGCGAACCAGTAGATCGCGAACAGCGCCGCCGCCCCT
>JAUIKB010000727.1 GCA_030430975.1 Polyangia bacterium | reverse complement strand
CCTTGTGATCGGCGGCCTGTCGCCGCTGCCTTCGACGCAAACGATCTGGCTCACGCCGAATGGCGATCCTGTAGCCGGCCCTGAGCTCCAGTCGCCTCGTGTCGATGCGGCGGCCGCGCTGTACGGCTCGCCGCCAGCCGGCGTCTTGGTCAGCGGCGGGTCCCGTCGGGTAACGAGCTTCCCGGAGGCTCGCGCCACTTCAGAGCTGCTTCGGTTTGCCGTCCTCGGCGAACCGTGCGGCTACGAGGGCGAATGTGTGTCAGGTTTCTGTGTCGACGGCGTGTGCTGCAACGAGCCGTGCGACGGTGCATGCCAAGCCTGCGCCGCCAGCCTACAAGATGCCGCCGCGGAGGATGGAGTGTGCGGGGAGGTCGCAGTCGGTCTGCCCGACCCCCGAGACAGCTGCGAGGTGTCCAGCAACGCGTGCGGCACTACGGGCCGCTGCGCCGCCGGAGGTCAATGTGCGATCGCCGCATCGGGAACGGACTGCGGCGCCGCCAGCTGCTCGGCGGACGGGACGTCCCAAGTATTCCCGGAGTGTGACGGGCAGGGTACGTGCTCCGACCGCCTCGCGTCCTGTGCCCCGTATCTGTGCGTCGGCGATTCGTGCACGAACAAATGTAGCGGTGACGACGAGTGCCAGGCGCCGGCCGTGTGCGATCGGAGCAGCGGCACCTGCGTCGGCGTCGCGCAATGCAAGGGCAGCGTCATCACGAGCGCTGGAGGCGACGAGACCGATTGCGCGCCCTACAAGTGTGAGGCCGGAGGCGTCTGCAAGTCGTCCTGCGCAACCACGGCCGACTGCGTGGCGCCGAGCGTGTGCGACAGCAGCAACCGCTGCGTCGATGCGTCGGTCGGCGCCTCGGCAGGCGATGGGTGCGGGTGCGGTACGCCTGGGCGCGCGCCTGACTCCGGCTACGCGGCGGCGCTGGCGGTGTTACTTGCCGCTGGATGCCGGCGTTCCTACAGCGCCTGAGTCCATTTTACGGCGTCGCTGGTTACCGCCCCGGAAAAACATCAAACCCGTAGTTGTAGTAGCCCATGTCGTCCTGAGTCTGCATTTCGACCCGGATGCCGTTTTCTCGCAGTCGCAAGCGCACCTCCTTGCGACGCTGTACCCAGCTGCCGATCACTCGTTGCATGAGCGCGCAGACGTCGTCTTCCCACCGAGTTCGGAGCTGGTCCATCGTAAAGTCTGCAATGCAGGTCTCTAGCGCCGCTTTCAAGTCCGCCAGGTCAACGCGCGCGGCGTGAAACCCGCCGACAACATTCGTCGACGCCAGCGAGACTCCCGCCTCTTTGGTGGCGTCATCGAGCGCGCCGACGATGTCGACAAATCGTTGTTGCCGCGGATCTCGCCCGAGCGACGGCGGCGTCGGTACCTCCGGCAATTGCGGTAGCTTCAGCACCAAATTTCCGTCAGCCATACGTCGCAATATGCGGCTGGTTGCGAATGCCAGCAAGCCAATCGGGGCGCTATCATGAGCTGTGCGCTACAACGTGAGAACTTGCGAGGGAGTTGAAACACCTTCGCTGTCAGGCGTCGACGGTAGTCCGCATGACGGGAGCGTGGTGTCGGGCCACACCGACGGTCGACTTCGACGATGGGCGCTTGCCGATGCATAGGCGCGGTCTTGCTAGATGGTTCGGCAACCCTGGCGTGCCAGCGAGCGCGGTGAACATCTGCGTCGGCGTGTCGCTGATGACTTTGGCTAGTTGGTTCGTTCACCACGGAGCCGAGGAGAGCTCCGACGCGCCGATACTCTCGACGCTGCTCGCTCCGGGATGGGCGCCGGTATGGACGCTCGTCTACTACGTTGGATTCGTCGCGGCGGCGTTGGTCGCTCTGAGCCGTCGAACGTCACCTCTGCCAGGATTTCTCGCGCTGTATGGTGGCGTTCTTTGCCATGCCGGGGCAATTGCGCTTGGGCGGCCCGGGAATCACTTCGACCCTCGTCTGTCAGAAGGCCTTGGGCTCGCACTCACGTTTGGCAGGGCCTCGCTCACCGGGGGAGTCGTCTATCTCGCCGGCTCTCGTTGGTTTACGCGCAACTCGAGTGGCTAGTGCCCGATGGGCGCTCATGCCACAATGCAAGAGCCGCCGGAGCTGTCCGGCTTGGGAGAAGAACCCATGGCGATCGCGACGTCCCCCATCGACCCACAGCCCGAGCCGACGCCGAAGAAGCTGGCTCCGGACGACCGCATCGTCGCGGAAGGCAAGCCGTTCGAGATCATCGACGGGCGGCTAGTCGTGGTACCGCCAAGCGGAGAACCTCACGGGAATCGGCAGATCGCCGTCGGTGCGCTCATCACCGCGCACCTGGCCAGCGGCTGGCGCGCCGCGACCGAAATGCTGACCCGGGTCGCCCACGACTCCGACTTCGCTGCCGACGTCGCGATCTACCGCGAGGGCAAGACCACCGACGGCGCGCGCCACGTGGAGGAGATTGCGATCGAGATCAAGTCGTCCCAGTCGTGGTCGGACCTTCGGCGGCGAGCGGAGCTGCTGACTCGAGCTGGCGTCCGGATTCTACTCGTCGTCGATGTGGTGAAGCAGCGCGCGCACCGGTGGAACACCACCACCGAGCGATTCGACGACCTAGACCCAGACACCGTGATCGACGACGAAGCCTTCGTGACGCCGGTGCCGGTGCGCGCGATGCTCGATGAGGCGCTGGTCGACGCCGCCAACCTGGACGCCATGAGGGCGAAGGGTCTGCCGGAATTGGAGCGGTCGATCGACGCGGCGCGAGATGCTGGGCTCGCAAAAGGGAAAGCGGAGTCCGTTGTTAGCGTCGTTGCGGCGCGCCGATTGGACATCAGCGACGCCCAGCGGGAACAGATCCTGAGCTGCATGGACATCGGCCGCCTCGATCAGTGGTTGACTGCGGCGGTGACGGTCGGGTCGGTGGCGGAACTCTTCGAGACGTAGCGGTCACCGGCCTCGGACGCCCGGCTCCTTCACCCGCCTTCGGCGATGTTCAGCAGACAGAATCCGTATCCGAACGGGTCCGCACAGAACGCGGCGGCGCTGGCGGTGTTACTTGCCGCTGGATGCCGGCACCGCGCCCGCTGATGGCGCAGCTGACGCGTTCGCCGACGGTGCCGCACTGCCGGCAGCGGCAACGGCCGGAGCCGGCCCGAAGCCGCGTACCAGCGCGATCAAGTCCTTGAGCAGCTGGGCATTGTCGGCGAGGTCTGCGTTCGGTGCCATGCTGGCGCTCATGCCGACTGCGGGTCCGCCCTCGACGATGATCTTCTTGAGCTGAGCGTCCGTTACTTGTGCCTGCCACGTGGCGTCGGTAAAGTTTCGCGGTTTGGGTTTGAGCGCCGCCGCCCCGGCACCGTCGCCCTTTCCGGTTGCGCCATGGCACACCGCGCACTTGGCGGTGTAGTAGGCCTTCGCTGTTTGTGGTGGCGCTGCTGTGGCGACCGCGGGCGCGGTTCCAGCCTCGTCGTCGCCGCCGATCGATGCGCCCTGAGCTATCCAGCGCCCCAGTAGCTCGCGCTCTTCTTTGAGCATTTTGGTTTTATTGCCGTGTGGCATGTTCTCGGTGTCGACCGCGCGCTGTTTGATCTGCAGCGCCGCGGCCCTAATTTGCTCAGGCGTGTCGAGCATAAACCCATTGGGCGGCACGGTGAACACGTCGTCGGTGGGCTTTGCCGAGTGGCAAGGTGTGCAGCGCGTGTGGATGACGGACCACGCTTCGACAAACGCGACCCGGTCACCGCCGCCGGCGTCGGTCGACTTGGCCCGCGGCGGCGCGGTGGCGATCACCAGTCCCAGCATACCGAGCGCGGACACCGGCAGAATCCACTGGTTGAAATGGCCCTTGTTCTTCAGGTTGAAGAAGTGCCGAGCCATCGCGCTGAACAAGGACAAACCCGCGAGCACCGCCCAGTTCCATCGATGGTTGAACGTGACCGGGTAGTGGTTGCTGATCATGATGAACAGCACCGGCAGGGTGAGGTAGTTGTTGTGCACCGACCGGAACTTACCGCGCGCGCCAGCGGCGCCATCGGGCTCTTTACCCTCGGTC
>JAUIKB010000726.1 GCA_030430975.1 Polyangia bacterium | reverse complement strand
ATGAGCACAGCAAGATAGTGTCGACTTGCCATGGAGCTAGCCTACACACCCGGAGTTTCGCCACCAAGCTGCGCCGCCGATTCCAGGCGGTTACGTTGTGACCACGTCTCGGGCGGACTGTCGTGGGTTGTCAACACCGCCGAGCGTCAGATGATGGGGCGAAAGCAGCCGTTTGCGTTGCGGTGTCGCGTGTCGCCAACGCGTGTGCGGCGGCCTTTTAAGAGCGCGTTGCCGTCCCCGGAATTGCGTGCTTGTGTGAACGGGAAATGGGTCGGACGCATGGCGACCAGACGGTGCTCGACACATCTCGATCGGGTGAGACGCTGCTCGGTCAGGGCATCCTCAACGAGGCGATCCTCGCGTTCAACCGGCGACGGACGCCGGACACCCTGTGGCCGGAAGTGGCTTGCCAGCTGCCGCTGGTGGCTCCGGTGTTGCGTGTCCAGATCGTCGCGCGACAGGATGACCAGTGGCGATCGGTGGCGGCGTTCGTCGGCAAAACGCTGGCATCACGCCGAGTGGCGCTGCCCGGGGCCTACCGAGCCCCAGCGCACGCGCGTTGGCTAAGCCTCCAGGACGCTGCTGAGTTGGGAGACCTCGGCGGCTGGATCGCCGATGATCCAGCGGTCGATAGCATCTTGGTTGTGCCGTTTCCGAGCGAGCGAAAGGGCGTCGCGCTCCTCGGCATGCCGAAGCTGAGCTCGGCGGACCGCAAGTTGGTAACGCCGCTTCTTGCGGTTTTCATGGTGCACGCGGCCATGGCGTTCGATGTCGCGGTGGCGATGGAACAGCAAGCCAAGTTGAGGCAGGAGCTGGCGCTGGCGCGGGACGCTGCGGAAGCCGCGCTCGTCGCCAAGGCGGAGTTCATCACCAGCATGAGTCACGAGGTGCGCACGCCTTTGAACGCGGTCATCGGCATGACGGGTCTGCTGATGGACACCGAGCTGACGGCGGAGCAGCGCGACTTCGCAAGGACGATTCGTCACAGTGGCGACGCACTGTTGAACGTGGTGAACGATATCCTCGACTTCTCCAAGCTTGACGCCGACAAAGTTCAGCTCGAGCGTCGCTCGTTCGCGATTCACGAGTGCATCGAACGCGCGATCGAGCTGGTCGCCTCGAGAGCCGAGGACGGGGACGTCGAACTGGGGTACTTCGTCGATGCCGATGCGCCGGTCGCTGTCGTTGGCGATAGCTTGCGCATCGGACAAGTGCTGACCAATCTGCTCAGCAACGCTGTGAAGTTTACGGCGCACGGCGAAGTTGCTGTGAGTGTGCGCAGTCTTCGCAATAGCTCAGCCGGGCACGAGCTTGAGTTTTCCGTACGGGATACGGGGATCGGTATTCCCGCCGCGCGTCTGACCGGCATCTTTGACGCATTCGCTCAGGTGGATGCGGCGACGACACGGGAGTTCGGGGGGACGGGGCTGGGCCTTGCGATCTGCGCCAAGTTGATCCGACTGATGGGCGGGCGGATCTGGGCCGAGAGCGATGGCGTGCCCGGAAAAGGCAGCGCGTTTCGGTTTGCGGTGACGTTCCCCGCCGCTCCTGCGCCGGACTTGGCGCACTTCGACGAGGTTCAGCCGCTACTGCGCGGGCGTAAGGCTGCGGTGCTCTGCGTGCACGAAGCGACGCGCGCTACGCTGTGTCAGCAGATGCAGGTGTGGGGTGTTCACGCCTATCCTGTGGAGGACCTCCGGGAGGCCGTCGGCTTGACTCGAACCCATCGCTTCGACGTAGCCATCATCGAGGTCGCCCCACCCGCAACTGCCGAGGCCGCCGACCTCGCGACCCAGCTGTTCCGACAATGGCCAGCGCCGCGTCCCCCGCTGGTTGCTCTGTCGTCGTTGTCTCGAGTGCGCGGCGTGTCGAAACACTTCGCCCACGTGCTGGCCAAACCGACGCGTCGCGCCCAGCTCCACGACGGTTTGCTTGCTGCGCTGGGCGCTCCGCTCAAACAGCGCGCCATGTCGCGGGAGTGGAACGCTTTCGATCCGTCGCTGGGAAAGTCGACTAAAATGCGGGTGCTCGTGGCCGAGGACAACCCCGTCAACCAGCGCGTGCTGTCGGCGATGCTGAAGCGTTTTGGCTACGCTGCGGATATCGTCGCGACGGGAACGCAGGCGATCGAGGCGCTTCAGAAGACGCCCTACCAGCTGGTACTTATGGACGTGCAGATGCCGGAGCTAGATGGCCTGCAAGCGACGGCGCGGATACGCGCGGAACTCCCCGCCGATCGCCAGCCCCGCATCGTCGCGCTGACCGCGGAGGGGCTCGACGGTGATCGTGAACGCTGCCTAAGGGCCGGTATGGATGACTATTGCCCCAAACCTGTGCACGTTGAGCAGCTCGGACAGGTGCTGCGCACAGCGGCGGCTGCGCTCGAAGACTGAGCCAACCCAGGCTATAGTCCGCTGATGCGGTCAGAACATCGGTTTGGGTTGGCGGTCGCGACCGCGTTGTGCTGGCTGTACGTCGGCTGCTCGGGAGACGGCGGCAGCACGGCGGGAAGCGGCAACGTGAGCGTTGGCGGATCGGCGGCAGCTGCGGGATCGGCTGGTGATGCGGGCGGCGGTGGTGACGGCGGGACGAGCGGCAGCGGCTTCGGCGGCGTGATCGGTGTCGGCGGCGGTGCGGGATCGTCGGCGGAGTGCAAGCCGGAGTGCCCCGATGGCCAGGTGTGCAGTAACGGCGTGTGCGTTACGAAGACCGACTGCACCGACGACGACGACTGCCAGAACGACACGCGCTGCACGACGGACGGTTGCGTGCCGTGGGGCACGGGCGAGTTCGACGCCGAGTGCAAGAACGGGCTACCGCCCGGCAACTTTTCGCCGACGGTCAAGTGCGAGTTCACAACGCCGCCGGCGGGCGACGCCTTTCCGACCCACACCGACGTCCAGTCGACGCCGGTCGTGGTCAACTTCAACGCGCCCAGCGGCGGCGTGCCGAGCATCGTCGCTCCGTTCACGGCGCCCGTGCAGGCATCCAACTACAACGAGCATGGCATCATCCGCGTACTGCGCGGCGACACCTGTGAGCTGGAGGCAAACCTAGGCGGCGGTGAAGGCGGATTGACCAACTTCGTCGTAACCTCAGCGCCGGTCGCCGCGGCCGATCTGAACGGCGACGGTGTCGCCGAAATCGTGGCTCACGGAGACGACGGGCGGCTGGTGGCGTTCACGCGCGCCGCGGGCACCTGGAGCGTGCTGTGGCAGTCCGCTTCGCCCATCAAGTCGGCCTGCGCGCCAGCGAGCAACGGTTTCATTCGCTGCGGAACGTGGGCTGGGCCGTCGATCATCGACCTCAACGACGACACGACGCCGGAAATCGTCGCCGAGGCGACGGTTGTAGACGGGGCGACGGGCGCAGTGCTGGCGACCGCGCCCACCGGCTATGCGTCGTACGGTGCGGGATTGAACCCGGTGCTCGCGGACGTGGACGACGATCCGAACGTTGAGTTGATGAACGGCGCGCTGATCTGGGAGTGGGATGTTACATCCGGCGCCTGGGTTCAGGAGACGTACTATGCGGGACCGGGGCCCGGGCATTTGGCGGTGGCGGACTTCGGCGCGTACGGCGCGGTCACCGCGACCAATCCAGAGCTCGTGCTGGTCAGCGGCGGCAACGTCACGATTCTCGCGCGCGACGGTGCGATCGCCTACGGACCTCAAGCGGTGCCCGGCGGCGGTGGTGGTCCGCCGACCGTCGCCGACTACGATGGGGATGGCTTGCCCGAGGTCGGCGTGGCGGGCGAGGCGTTCTTCACCGTGTACGACATCGACTGTACCGGGTCGCCTCGGCCCGGGGGCGTGTGCAATCCGGGTTCGAACTGCGACGACACCAGCGGCGTTGGGCAGGCATGCCCAGCCGGCCTGCTGTGGTCGCGTCGTACCCAGGACGAGTCGAGCAACGTGACCGGCTCGAGCGTGTTCGATTTTGAGGCCGACGGAAAGGCCGAGGTAGTCTACGGCGATGAGTGCTTCGTGCGGGTGTACGACGGCACCAGCGGCGACGTCTTGTTCAGTCAGTATCGGTCAT
>JAUIKB010000725.1 GCA_030430975.1 Polyangia bacterium | reverse complement strand
CCCCGCGTCGTGAGCCATCAGCACCTTGCGATCCGTCAACGTGTACGCAACGCCGTCAGCGACGCCGAGCCAGCTGATGCTGGACGAGATGTTGCAGCCAAGTACCGTTTCGCCTGGGGCGAGCTTCTGATCCATCGCCACCCCGCCAGCACAAACCGCTACGGATTCGGGTAGGTCTGGTGATTCACCAGCGTCGGGCTCAGGGTCCGGCGAGGCTTCCTCGACAAGTCGCACGTTGCCGCAACCAATAGCGAAAACGAGGAAAAATGCGCAATATCGGGTCCAGTGATGCATGCCGGCATCTTGTGCGTTCCGGCCGCGTGGCGCCTCTTAAGTCGGCTTAAGAAACTGAGCTTCAGCGCCCCCCGCGTCGCAGCGGCCCATTCAGTCCGGCGGAGAGAGCCGTAGCCGCACAGCCTTGACCAGCGCCCAGGTCAGGATCCCCAACCCCGCCATCAACGCCGCCAGCCCGCCGATCAAGAGCAGATCGAAGTCCCACCGCATCGTCAGAGTGCGGCGGGTGCGATCGGCTAGGAACGCGTTGAACGCCTTCGCGCGATCTCTATCCCCTCCTAGCGCATTCGGGTGCACGTGCACTTCCTGCGAACCCGTCTGCAACGCTATCCGATAGCCTGAGGTACCCGCACCGCGGTACGCCTTGGCCGCCCGCACGCCCTGCACCTTTCGCCGGTCGCGTTCGGTGCCAAACCAGCTGCGCACGATGACGCAGTCGGCCGTGCCGGTTTGGGCCACGCGTTCACAACTCAGCTGGTAGCTGCCTGTCACGAACAGAACCAGAACACCCGATGCAAAGGTCATGAAGACGCCCACTGCGAGCCACAGCCAGACGGGTCGCATCGCCTTGCGTCGCTTGCCGGCCCGGATCACATCCCAGGCGCGCTCTGCCGGCAGCAGTAGCCGCTCTTGCTCGATGGCACGTTTGACGTCGATCAACAGGTGCACATCGAGTAGCGCGCGCATCGCTCCGACCGCTTCCCCACCGCGCTGGGCACGCACCAACGCAGCGACGCGAGCGAGATCGAGTCGCACGGAGACCGGGGACGCAACTGCAACCTGCTGCAGGTCCTCCGTGAGATCGAGGGCGCGCTGAACGTCCCCCGCCCCCAGAGCCTCCAACACCTGCGCGTGGAGACGGTCGGCATCGTGCTCCGTCGTCGCGTCGCCCATGACACCTGGACCAAAGCACCTCTCAATCTGCTCGTCCACACGGCGACCCAGACCGAGTAGGACGCGCTAGTCGATCCCTCGGCTCAGTCGACGTGAGGTCACCAGACGCAGCCGGATGGTCCTCGAAGAGTTTCCGGGAAGGCGAGGCCGACTTGATGAACATCGGATGTCGTCTGCGGCTGACGGAGGCCTACCGCGCCCCTGGCGTGACAGTAGTGGAGCACCACGGGCTAAAAGCGCCCCGTCAGCCCGATGCTAGCGCGGCCCACTGACGCGCGGATCATCGGCCGAACCCCTCGTGCAACATCCGCCGGCCGCTCGTCTGTGGCCCAAACCCAAATCGCTCCGACGGCGGCGGCGATGCCCACCCCGAGCGAGATATCGGCAAACAGATAGGTTTGACGTAGCGCGTCGCTATCGCTTTGAGCGCACTTCGGCTTGCACGCTTCGAGATCCGATTCGTCACTCTTACCCTTCACGGCAAATACCCCGAACGCCGCGAACCCCAACCCAGACACCACGGTCAGCGGCAATAGGAACGGTGAAATCTCGGTATCTGGATCGCCGGGCTCCGAGCTAGCGGAGCTCGGCGGTGTTGCGAAGCGCAGCTCAATCCGTCGTGCGCGTTCGGCCTCCCGTACCAACGCCGTCACCGACGCGCGAGTGCCGTCGCCGCGCACCGCCGCGAACGTATGACGGCCTGGGTCCAGCGGGACGGACGTCGCCACGGGTTCGTCCAACCACGACTCGCCGTCGAGCGTCAGCCGTACGTCTGAGACTTCTGCGCCTTTGTCGTCGACCACGACGACGATCACGGTCGGTGTGCGCCGTTCGGCATCTCTGACGAACGCGCCGCACTCAGAAGCGATCGCGCCGGGACACGACGAAACCGCACAGTTCGTAGCTAGCTTTTTCCCACCGAGCAATCGGCCAGCTTTGAACTCGCGTTGCGCGGCGGAATGATCGGCGATGCACTGCTCGATCTCGTCTCCAGTCGCTGACGACGCGAACGCCAGCAGACTCAACCCGAGGCTCCATGCCAGGTTCGATCGCATCAAAGACACGCTCGCTTGAAGGTGCGGACGCCATCAGCGGAGATGGTGTACGGCGGCGAACAGTTGGGCGCGGTCTTCGGTTTGGGCTTGGCTGCCGGCCGCGTTGGGCGCGTGGTCCGCACTGCGCGACGAGGTGTCGCCGGAACCGCGGACGACGTACCTACAACACTGACCGAGGGTGCCGTTCGTGGTTCTGCTGACGCCATCGGCAGCTCTGCTGCAGGTTGGGCCTCGACAGGCACGATCGACGCGACCGTATTGGTACTGACGGGCGTTTCCGACGGGGCGCTGGACGTCGCCAAAACGATCCCCGTCCCCGTGGCCGCGCCGGCGACCAGAACGCCGGCAACGAGCAGCCCAGTCCGTGCTCGGCGCGTTAACGGGGAATGCTCTGAGGGCAGCGCCGCAATTGCAGGGGCCGCGCTCGCCTGGACCTCCTGGACCGGTGTGGCGACCGGGTGCGAACTTCCGGCCCCTCTAAGACTCGACTCAAGACGGTGCTTTGAGGTTTGGATGAGGTCGCCCGCGGCCTGCTCTACCCAGCTGCCGACCGACGTGGGCGACGCAACGTTCACTTGCTCCTCGATAGCCATCGCCATCTCCAGCGCTGTCGGATAGCGATCGTCGGGATCGGTCGCCAGGGCCGTCACAAACACATCACGCAACCCGTCTGTGACACCTGCAACATCTGCGATCGCTTCCGGCTTGAACGTTAGGATGCCCGATAGCAGCTCTGCTTCCGAGTGGCCCTCGATGAGGCGACGCCCGCTGAGCGCTTCCCACCCCATGACGCCCACAGCGTACAGATCGCTTTGGCGCGACGCCGGTTGACGCTTTAGCTGCTCGGGCGCCATGTAACGTAGCTTGCCCTTGAGTTGACCGTCCTTCGTCGTCTGAATCCGGTCGGTCGCGTGGGCAACCCCGAAGTCGATCAACCGCGGAATGCCGTCGAGCCCGATCAGCACGTTCTGAGGCGAGACATCCCGGTGAATGAGGTTCAGCGGCTGACCTGAATCATCCGCGGTTTCGTGCGCGGCATGAAGCCCTCGCAGCGTTCCCACGAGAATGGCGCAGACGACTTCCGGAGTAGGCGCGACGCCGCCGCGAAACGCTGCCGTCAGCACGCGCGACAGTGCTTCGGAGGGAACGTGGTCCATCACCAAGAACAGCTCGCCGTCCTCCACCACGACGTCGTGAATGGCCACGACGTTGGGGTGATGAATGCGCGCTGCGATGCGCGCTTCATCGACGAACATGGCGACGAATGCGGGATCTCGCGCGAACTGACGGTGCAGCGACTTGATCGCCACCGTGCGCGCGAATCCCACGGGCCCTTGCAGTCGGCCGAGGTACACGGTCGCCATCCCGCCGGAAGCGATCTCTTCTAAGAGCTCGTACCGTCCAATCGTGCGCGAGATGCCGGGAGCGCCCAACCTACAGTCCCTTGCCGACTTCGAAGTGCCGCATGATCCGGGCGGCCGTGAGCGGCTTGTTGTACACCGCCAGCTCATCGACGCGGCCTCGGTAGTTTTCGTTCTGATTGATCGCAAACTCACCATCGTGATTCATGATCGAATCGACTGAATCGATGCACTGAACCGCGAGCGCTCCGTCCAGGTACAGGCACATTTTCGTGCCGTCGTAGGTGCCGACCACGTGCGTCCACGTGAAGTCAACCAAGCCCCCGGCGGACGACAGCCCGTCCGCCATCATGCCGAACCGTCGCGTTGCCGTCACACCAGACGCCGCGGTGACATAGAACTGGTAACCGTGATCCCCACCGGGAACCGGGACCTTGGTC
>JAUIKB010000724.1 GCA_030430975.1 Polyangia bacterium | reverse complement strand
CGCCGACCTGCTGTCTGAGGCTTAGCGCGGAAACGGCCCTAATGCGCGGTGTCGTCGTGTGGTTCACGGGCTTGAGCGGCGCCGGAAAATCAACCCTCTCGAAGATGCTGGTCGGGCACCTTCAGGCTGTTGGCGTGCCCCATCAGCTGTTCGACGGAGACTCTATCCGCGCCCGGCACGACCCGCGATTGGGCTTTTCGCGGCGAGACCGTGACGCGAACGTCCGCCGCATCGGCGCCCTGGCGCGGGAGGCGATTGTGGCCGACAAGTGCGCGATCGTCGCGGCCATGAGCCCATACCGAGCCGCCCGCGACGCGGTCCGAGCTGCCGTCCCCCGATTCTGCGAGGTGTACTGTCGCTGCACGCCAGCAGAACTAGAACGCCGCGATCCCAAAGGGCTTTATGCGCGGTTCCGGCGCGGCGAGATCGAAGACTTGAGCGGCTTCGACGCTCCCTATGAGGCGCCGGCGCCGCCCGATATTCTTCTCGACACAACGGAGCGTGATCCGAAAGCGAGTTTCGACCAACTGCTTGAGGCGCTTCGACGCGACTGGGGCTTGCCCGACTCCATCGACCACCGGCCGTCATAAGACAAAAGTGTTACATTCACGTGGTGATAGCCTGGCTTCGTAACGCGCCCCTCCCGTCTCCGCTCGCTTTCGCCTCTGCCATCGCTGTTGCGGCAGCGCTCGGTCTGTCCGCATGCGGCGAGGACGCCGGCGTCGATGAGTCGCCGCTCAGTACCGGAGGGTCGGCGGGTAACGGCGGCGCCGCGGGCTCCGGCGGTTCTGCCGGATCAGCTGGCGCCGGCGGGTGTCCCACCGAGGACACCCGATTTGAACAGGGCGATCCCAACGGCCACGCCGATCCGTACGGTGCGAAGGCCGCGGGAGAGGCGCGAGCTGGCCGTCTCACGTCTGACGCAATGATCGTCCAGCCCGCTCACGGGCGCCAGCGCGTGCGGGTCGACGATTTCGTCCTCGCCAACGACAAGATCGCTGTAACCATCGAAGGTACTGGCGTGAGCGACGGTTACGCCCGGTTCGGCGGGGAGCTACTGGCCGTCGACCACGTCGGCGCCGACGGCAGGCCGAAGGGTGAATCCTACTACGTGGAAACGCTCTACGCCCTGTCGATCGAAATGGTCAAAGCTGAACAGGTCACCGTGATGAACGACGGCTCGGACGGCAAGGCCGCGGTCGTGCGCGTAACGGGCAAGCTCGAACCTATTCCGTTTCTGGACACTCCGCTATTCGGCGTGATCTTTTCCCGACGGTATGGCGTGCAAGCGGCGTACGAGTACGTGCTCGAACCCGGCGCCGAACACGTGACCGTGCGCTTTGGCTTGATCAACCCGCGCGAAGAAGCTCTCGACTTCGAACTCGACGAGATGCACGGCTTCTTTCAGTCCAACCACAATCAATACGTCGCGGCGGACCAGGGGTTCGCCAGTGCGACCGGCAAGGTCGCGTACGCTGGCTTCGTACCGCGCGCTGGTGGCGCCACATCGTTCGCCTATCGCCCGGCCGGAGGCGAAACCCTCACGGCGGCGATCGAGATCAGCGGGTTTCAGTACTTCACCGGACCCGGGTTTGTGGCGCCCCAGTGTGCGACCACGTGGGTCGATCATATGGAGGTCATCGTCGGTGGCCCGGACTTCGACGGCCTCCAGGAAGCCATCCGGCGCGTCGACGGCGTCGCGCCTTGGAGAGAAGTCACCGGCAGCGTGCAGGACGCTAGCGGCAACCCGATCGCAGACGCCTGGGTCCACGCCACCGTCGGCGAACGCTACATCAGCCGGACTCGGTCAGCGCAAGACGGCTCGTATTCGATCCACCTCCCCGAAGAAGCCGTCACGCTGATACCGCAGGTCCGAGGGTATCCTCTGGACTCGGGACAATCCGTCGCGGCGACCGCCACAACGGCCGATCTGACGCTGGGTACCGTCGGTACGATCTCCGTCGACGTCACCGAACAGGGTGGCGGCGCCCTCCCCGTGCGAGTTCAGGTCATTCCGGTGGGGGGATACGAACCAACTCCGGAAACATTCGGTGTGCTGGATGAAGCGCGTAGGCGCCTACACAACGAGTTCGCGATGGACGGCAAGGTCACCGTCCCGGTACCGCCTGGCGACCACCGCGTCATCGTGTCGCGCGGATATGAGTGGGAGCTGCTCGATCAGACCGTGACGGTCGCGGCGGGTGCCAACGTCTACGTGACGGGCTCTCTTGAACACAGCGTCGATACCACAGGCTATCTCTGCGCCGACTTCCACATCCACTCTCACCAAAGCGCCGATTCCCCCGATCCTATCGTGCACAAGGTGAAGGGCGCCATTGCGGACGGACTCGATATCCCTGTGTCGAGCGAACACGAATGGGTCGTCGACTTTCAGCCCATCGTCGAAGACCTCGGAATGCAGTCATGGGCCTTCGGCATGGCGAGCGAAGAACTCACGACGTTCAGCTGGGGACACTTGGGCGTCGTACCGCTCACTCCCCGCCCGGACAGCGTCAACAATGGCGCCATGGAGTGGATCGGAAAAGAGCCCCCCGCCATGTTCGACGACGTGAGCAACCTTCCCGAGGACCCGTTCTTCATCATCAACCACCCGCGGGGAAGCACGATCAGTGGCTACTTCAGCGCTGCGCGACTCGATCCCGCCACTGGCGAGGGCGAGAAAGCCAACCTCTGGAGCACCAACTTCGACGGCATCGAAGTGTTCAACGACAGCAGCCTCGATGAGAGCCCAGAAGAAGTCGCCGACTGGTTCGCCCTGCTCAATGCGGGTCACACATTCTGGGCGGTAGGCAGCTCTGACAGCCACAAGATCCGTACGTCACCCGTCGGCTACCCGCGCACCTGCATCGACTTCGGACACGATGACTTCACGCAGCTCTCGCCTGAGGCCGTGCGCGACGCGCTCCGCACCGGCGCTACCACCATCAGCGGCGGACTCTTCATGACGACCGCCGGACCTGGCGGAGAGGGCCCCGGCGCGACCGTCGTCGACGGCTCCGGTAGCGTCGAATTCACCGTGACCGTGCAAGCCCCAAGCTGGCTGGACGCAACCGAGCTCGAGGTCATCGTCGATGGGACCGTTCAGTCGACGCAAACCCTCATGCCGATGGGCACAGGCACCGCCAAGCGCTTCGTTAACTCAGTGACCGTCACGTTCGATCCATCCAAGGACCGAAGTTTTGTCGTCTTTCACGCCCGCGGCAGCGGCGACCTAACGCCACTGCATCCCGACCGTGCTGCCTTCGCCGTCACCAACCCGGTATTCCTCAAAGGTAGCTGACGCAGTCCCACGTTGGCCGTGCGCTCCGGCCGACGGCGGGCCCCAGACTCGCTGCAATGAGCTCGGGCTCGCTACCCGCAGCGGTTTCGCCAGCTAGAGCCCGTGCACGCGCGCCTTGCCGGATAGGCCGCGTAGAGCATCGCGAGTATCTAGCACGACCGAGGCTTGGTCCATTAAGCGCTGCCGGTCGAGCGCTTTGTGGTCGGTGATCACCACGACCAAGTCGTACTTACCAAAGTCGGTGTCTTCCGGCGTCGCGGTCATCTGGACGCCGTGTTCGTCGACGGACGCCACGTGGGGATCCATGTATTCGACTTCCGCACCACGAGACGTGAGCCCGGCCAGCACGTCAAACGACGGCGACTCGCGGACGTCGTCCACGTCACGCTTGTACGCCATGCCATAGATCAGCACCTTCGATCCGCGCACCGGCTTCGACATGGTGTTCAGCGCCTCGGCGGCACGATCGACCACGTGACCCGGCATGCTGCTGTTGATGGCATCCGCTAGGTCGATGAAGCGCGCTTGATACTTGAGCGAGCGCAATTTCCACGACAAGTACAGAGGATCGATCGGAATGCAGTGACCGCCCAGACCGGGCCCTGGGAAGAAAGGCATGAAGCCAAAGGGCTTTGTGCCCGCGGCCCGAATCACCTCGAACACGTCGATGTTCAGGCGACGGCTCATCAAAGCAATCTCGTTCACCAAGCCGATATTGACTGCTCGAAACGTGTTCTCAAGCAGCTTAACC